>NZ_DASVSI010000047.1:0-6738 GCF_036388155.1 Hymenobacter sp.
TCCGCGAGTACCACGCCACGTCCTCGCGGACTAAAAGTCCGCGCTACGTACCGCGACGCCGCAACTGCGCTAAGGAAGCAGAATGCGGTAGGTGGCATCGGTGGCGCCGCCGAAGAGGCCGTAGCCAGCGCGCACATTGGAGGCCAGCGGCGCCGGCTCGGCAAAGGGATTGCCGTCGCTGTCGTAGTAGCGGCGGCGCGAAAGGTAGAAGTTGTAGGCGTCGGCCGTGATGCTGCTCACGTACACCTCCATGTAGCCCGGTTGGGGACAGTTGCCGCCGGGCGAGAAGCAGCCGCTATAATAGCGCACGTCGGACGTCAGGGCAATGCGCGCGCCGTTCGCGTCGGTGTCGGCGAAGGGAAATACGCTGTAGTCTTGCTGCGGGCTCGACAGTTGGAACTGCCCAATGCTCCCCACGGTGCTGCTCTGGCTGTTGTAGTCCACGTCCACCGGGCTCCAGTTGCCGGGCTTGCCCTGCTTGTCGAGCAAGCGCGCGAAGGCTAAGTAGTAGTTGGCAGCGGCAGGGTCGTCCCGCAGCACCAGGCTCAGGCGGCCCGAGTAGTCGCTCGAATTGGGGTTGGCCACGGCGCGGGGCGTGTACGTGGCGCTTTCAATCACGGGCGCTGCGGGCAGCGTGAGGGTGCTTTCGGCGGTTTCGAAGCCCGGCAGGGTGGCGCGCAGCGTGTAGGGCTGGCCCACCTGCGGCCGAAACCCCAGCACCGGCCGGTAGTACCCCGGCTCACCCGGACGGCCCTGTTGCGGACTCCCGCTGGCTGGGCGGTAGCGCTCCACCACCTGGCCGGCGGCGTCGCGCAGGTCCACGGTGGCATCGTTGCGGCCCGTCAGCTCCTTGGTGTCGAAGGCGCTCTGGCTGTTGCTGATGTAGAGCTGCCGCCCGTAATACAGCTCCGAAAACGACGAATCCTGCGGATTGGCGCTGAGAGTGAAGGACAGGGCCACGCGGGGCGTGTGCGGCGGCTCGGGCAGGTCCACGTCGGTTTCGCAGCTGCTGAGGGCAGTGGCGGCGAGCAGGGCGAGAATGGAAAAGTGTTTCATTGACAAAAAAGCGGTTGAGGAAGGGTGTCGCTGGCCGGTCCGACGCCCTAAGCGTCCGACCGGTTGTTGGTCCACGGCTATTGCGGTGTTGGGCTTGCGGCAACCGGTCGGACGCCTAGGGCGGCGGACCAGGCAAAGCCGACTTGCGAAACCACTTCAATTCAATGGAAAGAAAAGCATGTTTAGACCGCAGCGTCCTGTCGAGCGCGGCCGGGACAGGACGGCCTTCGTGACTCGGCATGGGATTTACTTAAAACCGGAACGTCTTGCTGAACGACGGCAAAATGGGAAACAACGACACCTGACGGTAGCTCATTCTTTCGCTGTTGTCCGCGCGGCCCAGGTAGATGAAGTACGGGTTGCGGCGGCTGTAGGCGTTGTACACGCTGAAGCTGTTCACCACCTCGCCCCAGCGCTTTTTCTTGGTGTGGCTGAGGTCGAGGTCGAGGCGGTGGTAGGCGGCCATGCGGTAGCTGTTGCGGGTGCCGTAGTCCTCAAACTGGTCGAAGGGGCCCAACGAGTAGCGGCCCTGCGAGAGCGTCACGGCGTTGCCGGTGCCGTACACAAACGTGCCCGACAGCGTGAGCGCGGGGCTGAACTCGTGAATGACCACCAGCTTGAAATCGTGGCGCCGGTCGTACTTGTAAGGAAATAGCAGGCCCTGGTTCAGCTCCGCGAAGCGGCGGTTGCTCCAGGCCAGGGTGTAGCCTATCCAGCCGGTGGTTTTGCCGGTTTTCTTCTGCAAAAACAGCTCGCCGCCGTAGGCCCAGCCCCGGCCGCTGGTGATTTTGCTTTCGTAATTGTCGTCGGTCGTCCCCACAAAATCGGCCCCTTCGCGGAACTCAATCAGGTTCTGCATGGGCTTGTAGTACGTCTCGAAGCTCAGCTCAAAATCCTCGCCGCCGAAGCGCAGGTTGCGGGCTGCCCCCGCGCTGAACTGCTGCGCCCGCTGCGGCCGGATGTTGGCCGTGGCGGGCACCCACAAATCCGTCGGCAGGCCGATGCCGCTGTTGGTGAGCAGGTGCACGAATTGCGTGGTGCGGGCGTAGGAAGCTTTCAGGGCCCAGTCTTCGGTGAGCAGGAAGCGGCCGGCCACGCGCGGCTCCAGGTTCGGGTAGAGCTTGTTCTGCACCAAAAAGCTGTTCACGCGCAGGCCCACGTTCACTTTCAGCCGGTCGGTCAGTTTCACGTCGTCTTCGGCGTAGAGGCTGGCTTCGTTGGCCCCGATGCGGCGGCCGGTGGCCTGGTTTTGAGCGGGGTCGCTGCTGCCGTCCGTT
Source organism: Hymenobacter sp. (assembly GCF_036388155.1). NCBI lineage: Bacteria > Pseudomonadati > Bacteroidota > Cytophagia > Cytophagales > Hymenobacteraceae > Hymenobacter > Hymenobacter sp. Next base: position 2,334 of record NZ_DASVSI010000047.1, read on the forward strand.
TGCAGGGCGCCGGGCCGGAACTGGTGCCGGATGTACTGCCCCCCAAACCGGATGTAGTGGCGGGGGTTGGGCACGTAGTCAAAATCCGACTTCACGCTCACGTCCTGAATGTTCGACAAGTAGTTCAGGCCGAACTTGTCCGTGCGCGTCTGGCCGTTGTCCTGGTACCGGTCTTCCTGCTTTACGCCCACGTCGAACTGGTAGCGGGTGTAAGTCAGGTGGGTGTTCATGAACAGGCGGTCGTTCACCACGTGGTTCCAGCGCAGCGCGGCAATGCGGTTGCCCCAGCCCAGGGCGCTTTCTTGCTTGTAGTAGTTGCCGTTGCTGCTGGTGGTTTCGTCGTCGGCGTAAAACTCGTCGTAGCCCAGGTAGCCGCTTAGGTAGAGGCGGTCGCGGGCGCCCAGCTTCCAGTTCAGCTTGCCGTTGAGGTCGTAGAAGTAGTAGCCGGCCGTCAGCCCTTCGGCCTGAGCCTTGATGAGCGGGCGGGCCAGAATGTCGATGTAGGTGCGGCGGGCCGAGAAAATGAACGAGGCCGTGTCCTTTTTGATGGGTCCTTCCAGCGTGAAGCGCGAGGCAATCAGCCCGATGGCCCCTTCGCCGTGCAGCTTCTGCATGTTGCCCTCCTTCATGGTGATGTCGACCACCGACGAGAGCCGCCCGCCGTAGCGCGCCGGAAACCCGCCCTTAATCAACTCCACGTTCTTGATGGCGTCGGCGTTGAACACCGAGAAAAAGCCGAACAGGTGCGAGGCGTTGTAAATGGGCGTGCCGTCGAGCAGCAGCAGGTTCTGGTCGGGCGAGCCGCCGCGCACGTAGAGGCCGCTGCTGCCTTCGCCGCCGGCCTGCACGCCGGGCAGCAGCTGGAGCACCTTCAGCACGTCGGTTTCGCCGAACAGCGCGGGCAGCAGCTTAATCTGCGCCACCGGCACGTTGATGGTGCCCATGCGGGTACTTTCGGCCAGTTTTTCCTCCTTGCTGCCCACCACTTCCACGCCCGCCAGCTCGGCCGAGGACGTTTTCAGCCGGAAATCGTGCGTGAAGCTGCGCTCGGCTCGCTGCACCAGCCGCTGCTTCTCGTAGCCCAGCGCCGACACCAGCAGCCGCACCGAATCGGGGCTGGCGGCCAGCGTGAGCGAGTAGAAGCCGAAGGTATTGGTGGAGGTGCCCTGGGCGCTGGCGGGGTGCACCACGGCCACGCCAGGCAGGCTCTCCCCGGTGGCCGCGTCGCGCACGTACCCGCTGATGGTGAAGCGGTTGTTTTGCTGGGCGTGGGCGGTAGAAGCCCCCAGTAGTCCCGCACCGAGCAGCGCGGTCATGCGTAAGAGTGAATTCATGCAGAAATAAGCTGTGGAAAGAACCGGCCCCATAGGCCCAGGTGGCGCCTACCCGCTGGCCGCCAATTGTATTGGAGAGCAACTTCGGGGCGCCAGGGTTGCCTCGCCTTCCAGAAAAAAAGCGAAGCAGTAAAAGGGAAATCCCCTGAAAAAGAACGTCCTGCCGCGCAGGGCCGAAACAACTAGTAGCAAAGATGCTTCGGCCCTGCGCGGCAGGACGTTATGCTTATGTTAACTTCTCGCGCTGCTGCCGCCTATTTCTTGCGGTATTCCGAGTTGAGGTACGCCAGCACGGGCGTCGTGATGTCGAGGTTCTTCTCGCCGTAGGCAATGGTGCCGCTGGGGGCCGCAATCAGAATCAGCTTGTAGCCCTTCGACTTGCCGTAGGCTTCCACCTTGCTGTTCACGCTGGCCAGCACGCTCTGGGTCAGCTTGGCTTCTTCTTCCTGGGCCTGGGCCTGCAGCTGCTGCTGGCGCTGGCCCACTTCCTGCTGCTGAGCCTGCAGCTTCTGCTCGGTGGCCGCGCGCTGCTCGGCCGTGAGGGTCGGGGCTTGCTTCTGGTAGGCTTCCACGGCGCCCTTGAAGCTGGCCAGCATGTTCTGGTTTTGGCGTTCCCAGTTGCGGGCTTTGCTCTCGAAGGCCTTGCGGGCGTCTTTCATGCCCTGGTAGCCGTCGAGCATTTTATTGGATTCGACGTAGGCAATTTTGCCATCGAAGCTGCCCGTGGCAACGGGAGCGGGCGCGGCAGCCACCGGCGTTTCGCTCGCAGCTTTAGCCGCCGTGGTGTCGGCCGTGTTCAGGTCCGGCGAGGCCACTACGGCCACGGATTTATCGGTGGCAATGGCCGGCGCCGTTACCGGACGATTGAAATGCAGAAAATACAAGCCGGCCACCGCAAGGACCAGCACGATGTTAATGGTTAGCTGAATGGGGTTTTTCATTGACAACAGAAATGAGGAAAGGACAAAAGTAACATTTTGCTGAAAGAAGCATTCGAAATAAGGAAGAACGTCCTGCCAAGCGCCGCCGAGGCATCTTACTCGGGAGCCGTCTGTCATCCTGAGCTCGCGAAGGACCTTCTCACGACTGAACGACGGGTTCTAACGTGAGAAGGTCCTTCGCAAGCTCAGGATGACAATAAATTTAATTACTACCTCGCGCGAGATGCCTCGGCGGCGCTCACCAATTCTTCATTCCTCACTAAGCGAAGCGTCCTTATTCCGGCACGGCAATGTGCAGCAGGGCGTCGCCCTGGTTTACCACGGGCATGTGGTTGAGGCCAATAACGTAGCCGCTCAGCGGGGACTCCAGCCGCACGGCCTGCTGCCCGTAGGGGTCGGCCACGGAGCCGTAAATCTGGCCTTTTTCCACAAATTGCCCGTTTTCGAGGTGGGCCCGAAACAGGCCGGCAAACCGGGCCCGCAGCCACGTGTGGCGCCGGCACACAATGCCCGGCCGGGCCGGCGTGGGAGCCGCCGGCCCCATGCCCAAATGGTGCATGACCCGCAAAGTGCCCGCCACGGCCTCCTCAATGCCCGGCTCGTCCAGCCGCAGGCTCTCGCCCGTTTCGTACACAATAATGCGCTTGCCCAACCGCTGGGCGGCCTCGCGCAACGAGCCCGGCCGCAACGCCGCGTGCAGCGTGAACGGCGCCGCAAACGCCACCGCCAGCGCGTCAATCTCGGGGTCGACGCCCAGCAGGCAACGCACCTGCGGGAAGTTGGCCCGCGCCGCGCCGCCGGTGTGGTAATCGATGCCGTAGTCAATCAGGGGCATGATTTCGCGCATGAAGCGGTGCGCCACCCGGCCCGCCAGCGACCCCCGCGGAAACCCCGGAAACGAGCGGTTCACGTCCTTCCCGTCGGGCACTTCGCGGCTGAAATTCAGGAAGCCGTAGATGTTGAGGATGGGGATGGCAATGATGCTGCCTCGCAGCGGCTGCAGCAAATCGCGCCGCACCAGCCGCCGGATGGTCTCAATGCCGTTCACCTCGTCGCCGTGCATGCCCGCCATGAGCAGCAGCGTGGGGCCGGGCTCGGTGGAGCGCAGCACGTGCACCGGCACGTCAATCACCGTGCCCGAGGGCAGCTTCGAAATCACCAGCCGCGTTAGCACCCGCTCACCCGGCTGAATGGTGAGGCCATTGAGGTGCATGGGAGCGGCGGCTGGGGGCATGTGGGAGCGTAAAGGCGAAAAGGAGAAGAACATCAAACTCCCCTCCTTACCAACCGAAGGTCAGCGAAGCTAAGGAGGGGAGTTTGACCAGTTTATCGGCTTGGCTACTTCTCCACTGGCACGTCCGACTGCGCGTCCACGGGCTGGCTTTCGCCTTTTTTCGCTTTGGGCTTGGCCTTTTTCCTGTTGGCGAGGTTGGCCGTGTACTCGATGATGCGGCCGGCGATGTCCAGCTTGGTGGCTTTCTCGATGCCTTCCAGGCCCGGCGAAGAATTCACTTCCAGCACCAGCGGGCCGCGCTTGCTCTGCAGCATGTCGACGCCGGCAATGCCCAGGCCCAGGGCCTTGGTGGCCAGCAGGGCAGCGGCCTTCTCGGCGCGGCTCAGCTTGACCAGTGTGCCCACGCCGCCGCGGTGCAGGTTCGAGCGGAACTCGCCTTCCTTGCCCTGGCGCTTCATGGCGCCCACCACTTCGCCGTCGACCACGAAGGCGCGCAGGTCGGCGCCCTTGCTTTCGGCAATGAATTCTTGCACGATGATGCGGGCTTTGAGGTTGTGAAAGGCTTCAATGACCGACTGGGCGGCTTTTTCCGACTCGGCCAGCACCACGCCCAGGCCCTGGGTGCCTTCGAGCAGCTTGATGATGACCGGGGCACCGCCCACCTGCTCAATCATGGCCGGCACATCGGCTGAGAAGTTGGTGAAGGCGGTTTTGGGCATGCCCACGCCGGCGCGGCTCAGGATTTGCATCGAGCGAAGCTTGTCGCGCGAGCGCACGATGGCCTGGCTGTCGATGGCGGTGCGCACCTTCATCATCTCAAACTGCCGCACCACGGCCGTGCCGTAGAACGTGACCGAGGCCCCAATGCGCGGAATGATGGCGTCGAAGCCCTCCAG
>NZ_DASVSI010000048.1:0-65679 GCF_036388155.1 Hymenobacter sp.
CCACTTGGCGTACGCACTCGGCTTTGAAGGCTGGCGTATATTTCTTGCGGGTGGCGGGCAGGCCGCCAGGATTTAGTTTTTCATGCATGGGCAGTGGAAGATAAGACTTCACACTGTCCGTTTTAGCTAAACCACCTCAAATAGCGGCTTCTCAAAAACGCACGCTTTAGGTACGCTAAGGTTTACTTAGCGTACCTGATCAGCCCGTGATTGCAGGTCATCTTGTCTAACCGGATAGGTAGCGATAAGTAAGAGCCCTGCTCACTCTGGATTCATTCGGCCTGATGCCGGCCTTATTATCCTAGCCGCTTCGCCGAACTCCGGGTGAGTGCACTCCTTATAATATAGGAGTGCACTCACCCGGGGCTACAGGCCGAGCTTTTGGGCGGCGTTGTGCTGGCGGACGTTGTCGAGGCGGGTGTAGCGGCGGATCATGTCGGTGGTCTTGTGCTTGGTTTGGTTCATCACCTCCGCGTCGTCGGCCCCGTTGAGCTTGGCGATGGTCACGAAGGAAGCGCGCAGGGAGTGGGCCGTGTAGGGCGCCCCCAAGCGCAGCTGCACGATCTCGTTTAAACTAAACGTGCTCAGCCGGCGGCGGCTCAGGCGCTGCCCCTTGTGGAAGGAGAGAAACAGCGGCCCGCTCGTGCGCCCGTGCCGGTCCAGCACCGCCAGCCAGTCCTTGACGGCCCGCACCGGGCAGCTGCGCCGGTCGGGCGCATAAAAGATGGCCTTCTCTTCGGCCTCGCCTTTCTGATTGGTTTTGCTGCGGGGCAGCTCGACCACCAGCCCGTCCTCGTCGAAGCGCAGGTGCGCGAGGTCGAGGCTGGCCAGCTCGTCGCGCCGAAACGCCCCGGCCAGGCCGAGCAGCAGCAGGGCCCGGTCGCGCACCCCGTCGAGCCGCTCGGCGTCGATGCCCTGGAGCACGCGCTTAAAGTAGGCGAGCGTGAAGGCCGGCGCCTGCTTTTGGCGCACGCCTTTCTCGCGGCTGATGCCCTCGAGCAAGGTCTTGAGCTGGCGGTCGTCGGTGGGCGTGGGCAGCCCGGCCAGCTGGTGGGCTTTGCTCAGCGCCGCGCAGTGCCGCTGGATGGTCGCCACCTTTTTGCCCGCTTCGGCCAGCGCCGTGACGAAGGCGGCCACGGTGAGCACGTCGGCCGGCAAGGCGGCGCGGCCGTGCTCGCGGCACCAGGCGGAGAACCGCTTCCAGTCGCCGGCGTAGGCGCGCTGCGTGTTGGCCGCGCCCTGCTGGCCGGTGGTGACGTAGCGCGCGCCGGCGGCGGCGTACTCGTCGATGTGGCGGGCCGCGCCGACGGCGGTGGACTCGGGAAATTGAGGCAGGGTTTCCATGGCGGGCGGGATGGCCGACGGCGGGTCGGCGGAAAACGAGAAGAGTCCTACAGCCCCAAAAGTACGCCTAAATTACCCTCGATAAGTAAGCATTATCGAGGGTAATCCTAAGAAAAAACAATCAACATCAATTTTATGCTAAATAATATGCAAAGTTCTAACATGCATCTGAAAAATCCCATTTATTGCCCGAACAAAGCAGGTGTGCCGCGCTCCGATTAAGAATTCTTAATTGGAAGACAAAGCCAAAAGCACACAGAAGTCCGGGCTTGTGGAAGTGAGGGTTTGCCTTGCGCGACTCGGGCGTGGCCCTCGTCTGCTGAGACATACCGGATGCAAATACGCTTACCGTCGGGTTGTTTGCGGTGATTGGGCTGCAGGAGCGTGAGACCATTTCCAAACGCACCAAAGATGCCCCACCGGCCAAGAAGGCACGCGGCGCCGTGCTGGGCACCCCTGCCAATCCAGCACCAAAGGCCATTGCGAAGAGTCAGCTCGTCCGGCAAGAATTTGCGCGCACCAATCTGCATAACCTCCAGGTGGCGCACTTGGGTGCTGCTTCATGAGCGGGAGCACACGCGGCAGCAGATTGCTAGGAGTTGAACCAGGGTGGTTACCGCACCCGAAGGGTCAAGTTATTCTTTCCGATGCCCGTCCAACAATTATTGGATCGTCAACGGCAGCAGCATAGAAGCGCTGCAACTCTGCCGAAACCACCCCAAGAGTGTCCCTTGCCACATCGGTCCAAAAGCAACAACGCCGGTTTATCGACGGACCGGCGTTGTTGCTTTCGGGGGCAAACATATTAAGCAGCGCTTGCTGTTTTGCTACGGCCGGCTTTCGCGCGCGGCGTGCCGTCCTTCTTCCGTCCGTAAGGTGCGTCTGCATCCGGCTCCACAGCTGGTCGGGGGGCCCGCGTCGAGCGCTCTCTCTTCGCGGGCGTGGCGCCGTCCAACAGGGCGTAGACGTTCGCCACCTCTTTGTGGATATTGCCGAGCAATGTTTCGATGCGCGACAATCCTTTGCGAATGTCTTTTTCGTTTTCGGCGGCCGCGGTGGCGCGGTTTAGTAATTTCTGCAGTTCGTTGAAGTTAATGGCCATGATAAGGGAGCGTAAAACAATGCGGTCATCAAGATTACGAATTGGGGAGAAAAGTAGCTCGTATATTTTAAAAGAATGCTTGCCGCCACACCTTTGATTAGAAACGGTTGCCAACTAAAGAATAAAACCTGGGGTCATTCGATTTTACCATTATTTAAATAACTCATGTTTACTTGCTTACTCTGACACGCTGTAACCCAAAATTTATTCGATCGAACACAGCGAAGATTGAGCTGTCTTGCAACGAATCTGTCCGGAACGGATCGCTGCTTAAATGCTGATGAGTTCATCGTCCTGTGAACGCTCATTTACAAAATGTAAAATTGCGTTGGAGTAATATTAGCAGCGTTGATATGTCTCCTTACCTTACTGGTTGACTATGCTTAATAAACACAATAGGTAAAAGCTAGGCTATGCTATGCTATCTATAAGGCCGTTTCCAATATGGAAACAGCCTTTTTTTACCCATAGGACATTATATACGACAAACGCTGGCAATCTTGCCCAAGGAAGAGCTGTAATTATTCTCCCATTTCGATATAGGCCCCAAAAGGTTTGTTCGGAGACGTAAGGTCTTCTTGGATTTAAGGCGTTGTTAGTTCGAGCTACTCATCGGCGTGGTAGTTGTGGAAAGTTGTCTCGTATCATACCTGCATATTCGCTTTTATCAAAGGCAGCTTCGCTCCACACGCTACGAGCAAGAGCAATGTAATTATGAGCTTGTGCCAGAGTCATTGCTAAGTCAGTTAAGACAGTCTGTAAATCAGCAGGCGTCATATTATTTAAATCGAGAGAAGCAGCGAAGCGAACAAGTTTCAGTGTATCTAGAAACTCTTCACGGCGTCGGTTAAGCGGTTTGCGGTCTAATCCATATGCCCGTATGCACGCTTTGCCTCGTACTACACTGTTGCTTACCGATTTAGCAGTAACAACATGTTTGTTAAATTTTAAGTACCTGCTTGGATTTGTATGACCAGGGTCTGATAGTAAAGGTCTTTCGCGGGAAAGTGACTGACCATGGTGCTTAGCACGCAGAGTAGGATTCAGTAACGGAAACCAATTGCGCTTATAGCGGCGATTACAAATTTCACAAGAGAAAAACAAATTATTCCAATCGTAAGCTAACCAGTAATAACCAGGCTTCTCAAGGGGGCCACGTCTGTCCTGCCTTACTCCACCCTTAGGACGAAAATGTTCAACATCCCCGTAGCCAGTTGCGGCAAATTTTGACTCGCAGTAACAGCACTTTTCGTGCTGATCATCTATCAAAGCTTGCTTCACTAGTGTGTCACCATAAATTGCCTGTTTAATTTTAAGTAATTTATTTCTAGGTAACTGACAAGCTGTAGAATTATTTATATAGGTAGCTTTAAGCAATATTAGGTCAGCGTTACCAACTTTAGTGAGTGTACTTGGTACGGTAGAGCGTTTTCTAATGCGTATCATGATTCACTTAATCAAGCATATCCTGTTTACCAATTTTGCGAGCTAATTCTCGCAAGACATCAGCAGCCCGGCGTTCGCTAGAGGATTCGCCTACTGGCTTCCCATGTGTGAAACGATTTAGCACATCCAATTCTTCTCTGTCCTTTGCTGTGGGATTCTTTTTTGCTAATAAATAGTCACGCCTATCCAGGGCCTTTTCAGTATCAAGTGAGTGAGCTGGCACTTCATCAAACAATTCGCTATTAAGTATTTGATCAATTCGCCAAAGCCTAATATCAGGTAAATCACTTACAACAACTGTGTGATTACCCTCGCGTTTTAACAGTACAACGTTTGCTTGAATATCGCCAGCCGCTTGTACAACTAAAGGACTGTGTGCAGTCGCAATGAATTGTGTGTTTTTAAAGATTTCGCTGAGAAACCTTATAAGCTTACGCTGCCAGCTAGGGTGTAAGTGCAAGTCAATCTCGTCAATCAATACGATGGCTGGCTCTTCAAGCGGATTCTTGCTTTTATCGTAGCGTATAAAAAGTTTGCTTGCAAAATCTGTAAGCCAAACGGCTAGGGTTTGGTACCCTAGGCTCATGTCACGCAAACGAACCCAACCGTAGGGAGAAAGAAGTTGAAGTCCTTGCTCTGGATTGCCCCCACTGGATACAGGAGAGACCTTTAAGTCGGTTATGTCATCCAATACCTTAATGAGGGCGTCACGTAGCAAATCAAAGTTTTGTTTAGTTATTCCAGCATCATTCGATTTAAGCCTGTAATCAGCTTGCAAAAACCATTCTTCTGGGTTAAGCAAGTCTGCACGGTCATCAAAAAGGCTAAAGCAATTATCCTTCAGTTCGGAAACTTCACCCAAGGTTGATTTACCGGTGGCACGACCAGCACCATAGCCAAATCCTGCTAAACGTTCTAAGTGTGCTGGAACAGCTTGTGTTGCAGATAAATAACGAAACTTATCTCGTTCTGAATGTCCAGGTACATGAACGGCTGGAAAATCACGACTCCCTAAATCTGGAAATTTATTGATAGAGTTTTCTTCTGAAAATGTGCCAACGTGAGCTTCATAATTTATCGATAATGAATTTTCCCCTTTATTCCGGATTGGCCACCATCTGCTAGACCATTTCCGGAAAGAAGAGTCAAAATAATCAGCTTGTTCTGTGGTTGTATCAAGTGAAGGCATCAGCATGGCCAAGCTCTTCAATACAGTGGTCTTTCCTACTCCGTTGTCACCTAGAATGATTGTCCACTGCGCAGGTTTGCCATCACTGTTTGCAAATGAAATCTTTTGATTTTCACGAAAACTCCGGACGTTTTCTAAACTTAAGGAAAGGAAATATGCCGGAGGAGGAGACGGTTTTTTTTGTGCCATGCTGTCAATAGATGAAATTGATTATCATCTGGTAATCAATGTAAAGCTTAGATATGCTTTTACGAAGCCTCCACTAAAGATGCAAAATCAATCTGCAATTTTTCGAAAAGAACTTGATTGCGCTGCGCCGAATCAGATAATATTTTGTCATATGATACCACTTCAATATATGAGTTGATTTTATCTTTTAATGCGAATAGGCCATTCCCTTCTACCATTGGGGTGAACTCATGCATTTCCTCTATATCCACTCTTAATTCTGGCGTTAAGTCGCAAATCAAGTATGCATAGAATCTGCATGAATTGGATACAATTATTGGCCTTCCATTTGGGTGCTTTGCTTTACCATTCCGTATCTCTCTAATGTACCCTATTAGCTGATTTATAGGATCTTTATCACCAGAGTAATCGGTTCTCATAGCTCTTTTGAACTCAAGTATTACCATGGAGTCATAGGCCGCAAATCGAGATTCCTCTGAATATGCGAAAGGAACGTCAAAGCCATCAACTTGCGCTGGCTCAGATGTGATCTGCTTTCCCACTAATAAATCTGGCTTTGTGCTACTTCTCTTCTTTTTGTCCAGAGACTGGTCTGAAGCAACAAATCTGTGATAAGACAAACGTTCATCGATTAACCACAGGTTTTGCGACAATCCGAGCATATCGTCAGATGACTTCCCTTTAGGAAAAATAAGATTGTGTATTTCTTCTTCCCAAGGGTATTTGCCATCATCTCTTTTTGATAAGACCTTTTCGAAAATATCAAGCAATACACGCCGATGCAATACGTATTCTGATAACTCGGTTTTAGTAATATTGGTTAGTTTCTTAACCAAAGCATCAAAACCTCTCTTGTACTCCTGGAGTGTTTCTGGCGTAGCATTTACATCAGATATATTATCCATTTGAATTTGAACATCAATTACTTCCTTTTTTGTCTGAATTAATATATCATACTTAGCTTTTTGAAGAGCAATATTTAACTTATTCTTGTCCACTAAATGATTTTGTGGTATTGAATCTATGACACTATCATAGTTGAGTATAGGGATAAATTGGGGGAAAAAATCGTAAATAATCTTTTCAATGGTTGCTTTTTTTGCTGCTCTCAAATTATTTATATAATAGCTGAAGTGGTGCTTTACTATTTTTGAGGTTCTGTTCTCAATCTGTTTGAGGGTTATTTCATTAAATATGCTTCCATTCAAATTATCATCATCATCGTTCCCTGTTTTAAGAGAGAATTCAGTTCTTTCATTGTTCACATTCATGTCCAAATATGAACTTGTAACTAATGCCTTGATACAGAATGCTTCTCCAATCTCTATGTCAGTCAGAGCTTGTGTAAGTGTAGGTATGTATTTGCTAAGGGGAGTATTAGTCACTATTCTATCATTTCCGCTCAAATAAATTGAATTAAGGGACTTACTATTAGCTCGAACTTTTAATAAACCTACATTAAATACGAATTTATTCAATTCGAAAGAATCCGCGTCCTTATCGATTAGAAACTCATGGTTAAACCTGTTGTTCAAATCAATTTCAATTGATGGCTCTATACTGGTATCGCGCAGTAATATGGATGGACAATTTTGAGATATTAATCTGATTATTAAGTGCTCAATAATCTGGTCTGCAATGTCGTCTAACTCTCTAGGGAATTTTTCTAAGTAGCCTTCTTTAAGGTGCATAAGAGATACTATTGTACCCCTCGGGGCAGCTCCGGCGCTGCCATCTTTTTCGTTTACGATCGCATCCTTGTGGTTGACAAACTCGAAGTACTTTTTCAGAGATAAATTTCCTTGCATAAATACACTCTCGATAGCTACATGGTCAAAAACCTTTAGCCATGTAAAGCGACCAATTCCTTTTCCTCCTCGAGTTAGCTTATATGTTGAGTCAGAACTCAAGAAGGATGAAAGGTTTTCTTCAATAAAACCAACTCCGTTGTCAGTTACCTTAATGCTATCTATTGGGAGTACAGAGTCTTCTTGTCCGTCGAATAAGCTTTTTCTTCTAATTAACTCAATTAGTATTTTACCATCTTTAATTTTCGCGTCTTCAATACTTTGTATTGAGTTTGATATGGCTTCGAACAAAGCCATTATTCCATCTTTTAGTGGCAATCGAGTGTTGTGAACTTTGCCCACAACATCAGCATTCATTTTAGACATTTCGCTGTCCCTTTAGTAGACAAAATTGGAAAGCTATTAGGCCAACGACGCTTGTTAGGCTAACAACACTGCTCAAAGGTATCTGAAATCCATAGATTCAAAATCAGTCATTCAATAAACAGGATGCTTCACTTGCTAGCGCTTAAAGACTGTTTTTACAGCCAAGCTGTTGTACGTCCGCTGCCTATTTGCAAGTGATTAATGGGATTTGATGCTGGTAAGCAATTTATAGCCTAATCCGTGGTTCATGGCTAACGTCCTGAGTGCTGCCGAATGCCAGCGGGTGACCTTACCCGCATACAACTTGTTTTAATAAGGTTTTCCGAAAGCTCTCTCCATTTCGATAATTCGCTTGTAAAAGGGCACTACTACTCCAAAACGACCTGCAACGTATTGTGACTCATATCTCACAACCGCTGCTGTCCGATGGGCAATATGCGTGGAGCCTTGGCAACAGTAAAGCGTTTTTGCTCGCTGCCGTGACGTTAATTCTGACGAACATTCACCAGTTGGTGCTGGAACTCAGCCACGGCGGCCTGCAGCGCTGCTTCGTCGGGGGCACGCGCTCCGCCGCCCAGCTCTGCGATTCGTCAAATGCCTCCGTCGGCCCCGCCCCTGCTGAGTGGGCCAACTGGTGCGCTTGTTATGCGAGCAAGTGCTGCAAAATTTGCCACAAGCTGGCGGGAGCTGTTGGGAGCTCTCCGCCGCTGCTCGCCACAGTCAAGTCGTCGAAGGCCTTGAATGTCTCAAACGCCTCGGCAATCAGGCGACGGCTGTCGGTTAACATCATTGCGGCAGGTGATTTACGGGGTGAATGGTCGGGGCGAAAAGCTTGTTCGCCGCGAGTCTCCTGGCCGGTGCGAACATACAACCGAAAGGCATTGAGCCTTTGTTCTCCCTCAACGCGTGTAGTGAGAAGTTTGGTGCGCCGCTCATGACCTTCCAATACACCGGCCACAGGGTCAACGGTTGGGCCCTGGATTTCCTGTGAGCCGCAGGCGCATAATGAATGGTGGTCGGGCCTCGAAAGTAGTCCAATAAGGGCCCCCTTACCGACAGAATGCGGAAGATGGGTTCCGAAAAGAACGCCGACGCTGAAGCTCTAGCTATAGCAACCGCGGCATACATTGTATGTGTGAACCAACTGTTTTGCCTGTATTACGGTGTGTTCGCAATAAAAGTCCGTGGTACGCCTAGCTACGGTCCATTCCGGCGCACGCGGTTGGATTTGCTTACGATACGGCTTACCTTCACTCGTCCCGACGTGGGCCTCCCTGTTCCGCTTCAGCACGAATGGGTCCATTAATCTGGGCTCTTTTAATAACGGTCGTTTCGGGCTGAAGCGGCAGGTGGTGAAAATTTAAAGTAGATGTCCTACGAGGACTAAATGCCGAAATAGGCTACCCTTTTTTGGCCTACGCTCACGGGTATTTTGACCGCTCGCATGGCCGTGGTTTCGTCCGCCACGATGGCCCCGACTTCCACGATGGCGCTCTCGCCAGCCGTCGCGTCAGGGTTTCTCAACCCCAAATAGTACAGCTTGCCGGGCGTGAAGGACCGCACCTTGACGGCGCCGGCTTGAATGTTTTCGCGCGACGCCTCCGGGAAGTGCCGAAAGCCGGTTTTGGCTAGGAAAGGCGCTAGGTTTTGTTCGTCCAGCACGTACACATCGCAGTAGCCCGTGCCGGCGGGCTGGGCCAACTGCTCAACCCCTTTGGCCACCACCTGGGCCGCGAAGTCACTTTTTAAGGTCATCAGCGCCGCGATGCGGCTGAGTTCCACCAGCAGGTTGACACCGGCTTTTGCTTGGGCAAGGTCGGCTTCGCTACGCGTCGTGGACACCTTATAGTACCAGCGGACGGTGTTGGCGGGCAAGTGGACGGCGATGGGAACACGAGATTTGCCTCCTTTGAGGGTGGCGTTGCTGCCGCTATTGAGGTAGTAGCTGCTTGCCTCCTGAAGGGTTTCGGCCCGGAACGTACGGCTCACAACAACCGGACGCATTTCCGTGCGGAACAAGGTGTCCGGCTCGGTCCGCCACTCGACATTGCAATTGAAATTGCGCAGCTCCGGGCTGGCGGGAATGCGCTGCAACAACAATCGACACGAACGGTCCATTATGTGGTTGGTGTTGAACTGAAACGCATACACGGCCTTTCGGGGAATGTTGAAGCGAACATTATCCAAATTCTGAAATGCCTGTTTGGAAAACACCACGGCGTTCGTGGCGACGTCGACGACGGCCAGGTTTTGTAATCCCTTCGAATTTTGCGTGTTGAAAGCAAGGACAACTTCATCGCCCGCAGCAAACCCATAATGAACCGTTGGATAGGCGTATGGTTGATTAGGGTGCTGGTTTTGCCACGCGCTTACGGTGAGCAAGCCCGGAACCGAAAAGTTTAGATCGGCCACGGACAAAGGCGATTGCTGACTTTGTGCGTGGGCCCCAGAAAAAACAAAAGCTGCAAGAAAAAGAAGTAGAAAGCGTGGCATAGAAGTAATTAAGTGAACTAGAATAAAGCTTGGCAAGGTAGGCGGAATACGGCTATCTACTCCCCTCTGCTTCTAAACGAAGTCGAACCGTGCTCGCTACGGTTTCTCCCTTGCGCCAAGCGTTTGCCTCGCTGGGGCGCTTGCCTTCCGCGCGGTGATTGTACATGACGTCTTTACCCAAAGACAGTTTTAAAAGACCCAACTGAGCGAGTGGATTTTGGTAAACCCCCTTATTTTTTTGAATGAGAGGTTTGCGAGCCCATTGAATAGCGACCCTTTCTCAAACCAATTGATAAAGCTTGAAGAAAGGACTTACAATTAATATTGTCGAGCCCTTTCGCAGGAACGCTTTTCAAACACCATTAGCTTGGTCAGAATATTTGGCCGCTCCGAGGAGCTAACGGATAAACTGCTTCCAATGCTCTTCGGAAATGATATTAATTCCGCACCCTTTTTCTCGCAATTGAACGGCTTTCTCAATTTTGCGGCCGTGGCTGGTATTGACCCAGTCTCGGCTGGCAAATACGCCGATGACCACGTAGTTAGTGGTCCGCGTGGGCGCCGAGTCCGTGGGCTGTCCCCCCAACGCCGAAATGGTGTCAAACACGGCCGTGCGCGCTCCATACGCGAACTTGCCCGTCACAACAAACTGCTTGTCCTGAAACTCCAAGGGGTGTGGGGCCGGCACGCACAGCGGCAATGTAGTAGAGAGTGTCTGCGCCATCGGCACCGGCTGCTCCGTAAAGCCACAAAGGGCTTCCATCACCGCCTTGAGTTCTTCCCTTTCCTCCGCATCGCAGACGCCATCCGCAAAAATGCGCTCGATGCGCTGAAGAACGTCCGTAAAGGGCCAGACCGGCTCGGATGGCGCGTTCTTGCGCACCCACTCGGCAAAGAAAATGGCTTCGTTTTCGTTGACTTCGCCGTCGGCGAGGATGCCAGTGCAAATGCCGACCAGCTGGTCAACGGCTTTGGCGCCGTTGTTGGCGCGATTGAAGAGCCGCAGGGGCTGGCCGTGGGCATCGCTGGGGGTAAAATTATTTGTCATACGCTTGTAAGTGGTTGAAATAAAAATCAATGATTGGAATACACTCTGCCTCTTAACCTTCCGTCTTTAGATTACCGCGCCTTCGACCACTTTGCGCACCGTGGTCTTCGTGGTTTCGGGGAAATCATTTTTCAGCAGCCACTCGATAAAGCCCGTCTCGGTATTGGTGACCGGTCGGCCGGCGTGCTTGCCAAAGTTCCACACGATGGTCCCCTCCGCGTTGCGTACGAGCTTGCCGGACGGGTCAACGCGCACCACGCGCGGGCGCCCGTGATGGATTCCGTCCCCGAAGTCGCAGAGCCCGCTGGGGCAAAACAACTCTTCCGCCGTGATTTTCTGAGCTTCCCCCACGAAAGCAGTCAGGGGCCCGCTAATCATCGCTTCTAGTAGCTCAAAGGTCACGGTCGTATCGGCTTCGGCCGAATGAGCCAGCGCGTGCTCCCGGTTCAAGTATTGCATCACGGCGGCCGACAAGCTTCGGGGGTTCAAGACGCGGTAGATGTCAAACACGTCGACGATGGCCACGTCCCGACCCGGAAAGTCCAGTTGGACCCGTGCAAACTCCTCGGCCAGCAGCGGCACATCAAAGCGCCTCCCGTTAAAGGTGCACAGATCGCATTCGGACAAGTAAGCATACAGACCCTTGGCAATTTGCTTGAAAACGGGTTGTTCGGCGACGTCGGCGTCGGCAATGCCATGAATGGCCGTGGCCTCCTTGGGAATAAGCCGCTCGGGGTTCAGTTTGCGGGTTTTCACTTCCCGAGTTCCATCCGGGAAAACCTTTAGAATGGATATTTCGACAATCCTGTCAGTCACCGGGTTAGTACCGGTGGTTTCCAGGTCATAAATGGCCAGGGGACGGGTAAGCTTTAGCATGCAGAAGGCAGGTGAAAAGACGTTGGGGGAGATTCGATTAACAGGAGGAAGTAGGACTACCAACAGGGGTTAGAATCATTTAACTCTCCGCTTTTAGGCTCAAGTAGTCGCGATTAATTCGCTGGAGAAGACGGGCCGCAGGTTCTGGACAAAAGCCGCCGTTTCCTCAAAATCAAAGTAGCGCTCTTTCAACACTTCGCTCTGGTAGCAGCTTGGCAGCCAAGCAGCCCACTTGGCAAAGTCCAGCAATCCGGGATTTGCTTGAACAGCCGCCAGCAGGTGCACCTCCACGTCCCGCGCATACAGGCACAATTGTTCCAGCACCTCCACCAAGCGAGCCGGTGGCAGCGTTAAGGTGAAGCTACTCGTGGGCTCGTCGTACTCGTAGGGCACGGACACGTCCAAGGCGTTCAGCAGAAAGACCAGGCTGCGGTTGATCTTGGTGCTGGTGAACGTGTAAAGCACCAGCTTTTCCTCCTTGACCAACACGGGGCGTTGGGTATCGGCGTCCGTGAGGCCAAAGCCGGCGAATTCCTGCCGCAGCTCTCGCAACCCCTGCTGGCTGGCCGCATCCAACTCGGGGTGAGCACTCGCGGCAATCAGCAAGTCGAGCATTTTCTCCCGCACCTTGGCATCGACTATCCCGCCCCCGCCCAGAAAAATGGGCCGCTTGCCGTCGTGGGCGGGCACGACCTCGATTTTCTTGGCCGCCTCGTCCACGTACTTGATCTTCCAAATCTTGGCGGCCAGCAGCACGTTTTCGTTTTCTCGCACCTGCGGGGTGAGCGGAATCTCCCCGATGGTTTTGCCCGCGTGCTGCACTTTGAAGGCGGGCTCGGTTTGGAACACGCTGTAGAAGTCGCGGGAATTGACCGTGAACTCGCCCTCGACCCCGATGATTAACTCGCGTGGCAGGCGCTCCAGCCAATCGATGCGGACTAACTCGGCCAGGATTTCCGTGATCTCCTCGGCGGTGATGGCCGTAAAGGCGGCATTGCCCCGCAGCCGGGCCACCAGCTCGGCTTCGGCGCACCCCGAGAGCTGTTTCGTGATGGACAGGGCCTGGTGTAGAAGCAAATCGTACGGCTTGGTGGCCGTGCCCAGCGGCTCCACAAATCCTTCCTGGTAGAGCAGCCAACAGGCCAGGGACTGCAACAAGCTCCAGGGTTTGGTGGCGTAGAGCAGCAGCTCGCTCTGCTCCCCGGCGCGGCGCCCGCTGCGGCCCACGCGCTGGATAAGCGAGGCGATGGAGTGCGCTGCGTCGACCTGGACGACCTTTTCCACCGACCCGATGTCGATGCCCAGCTCCAGCGTGGACGTGCAGGCAATGCAGAAGGGTTGACGCTGGTTGTTCTTGGCGAAATGCTCCACGTACTCGCGCACTTCCTTGTCCACCGACGAGTGGTGCGAAAAATACTTGTCGTGCCCGCCAACCCGTTCGGCAATCTGGCGCAGCTTCACGGCGATGACTTCCGCCAAGCCCCGGCTGTTGGGAAAGATGAGCACTTTGCTCGTGCTCGTCTGCTTATACAAGTCTTTTAGCAGACTCAAGGGCACGTCGCTACCATCGTCCTTTTCACTGAAGTATCGGAATGAGGTCAGCATGTCCTTGCTCGCCCGGTCGAGCAGCACCTTCGTGCGGTCTTCGTGGCCGGTAAAGCGCTTGGCTTCCGCGTAATCGCCGATGGTGGCCGAGAGCCCCACCACGGAAAACGAACGGGCCGAGGTCGCGCCTTCCAACCGGGCGAGCAGCGACTTTAAATGAATGCCCCGGTCGGTGCCCATAAAGGAGTGGATTTCGTCAATCACCACGTACTGCAAGTGCTCGAACAGCGCGTGCACGCTGTAGGGCGCGTTGACAAACATGGCTTCCAGCGACTCGGGCGTAATGAGCACGATGCCCTCGGGCTGCTGCACTAGCTTCTTTTTCTCGGCGCGGCTCGCTTCCCCGTGCCACTTGGTCACCTTTACATCAAGGTATTTACACAGCTGCTCAATGCGGTGAAATTGGTCGTTGATGAGGGCAATCAGCGGGGAAATGTAGAGCACCCGCACGCCGGGCTGTCGGAAGTCCACCTTGGAGAGAATGGGCAGGAAAGCCGCCTCGGTTTTGCCGGACGCCGTGCGCGAGGCCAGGATGAAGTTGTCGTCGGTGGCCAAGATGTGCTGAATGGCCGCTGCCTGGATGGGGCGCAATGATTCCCAGCGCTGGTCGCGCACGTAGCGGCGGATGGGCTCGGCAAGCAGATCGAAAGACATTTAGAGCACCTCGATGCTGTCGACCAGGTGGTCCACGGCCGACTCATTGGGGCGCTCGTCGCGGATTTCGATGTCGCCGAACAGCTGCTGCTTGTCTAGGCCCGGGTTTTGGCGGAGCAAACTCAGGATGTTGAGAAAATCCCGGATGACTTCGCGCGGCGTCAGAAACTCGCTCGCGCCGGGCTTGTTGAACATCTCTTCCATGAAAGCTTGGATGTCGGCGGCCGTCACGTCGAGCTGGGTCTTGTAGTTGAAATCAAAGATTTCCTTGAGCTTCTGCAGCAGCACGAAGACCTCGTTGTGGGTCAGCGGCAGCAGGCGGATGACGGGCTGGGCAAAGTCGCGCACGCCGGCCGTTTCAAACTTGTTGGTTTCGAGCCGGGACTTCAGGGCCTGGTAGCTGAACAAGCCCCGGCGGTCGTTTTCGAGCACCTCGCGGGTGCCGGCGAAGTTGAGGAAGAAGTTGCTGACCTTGCCCTGGAAGCAGTCGTTGTAGATGGTCAGAATCTTCTCGTAGTTCTTCTCCCGCATCACGGCGGTGGAGATTTTGTAGAGGTTGATGGCCTCGTCCAGGTTGATCATGAACCCGCTGTAGCCCATGCTCACGAACAGCCGGCAGAAGTTCTTGAGCATGTCGTAGTAGTTCAGGTCGTGGATGATTTCCCGCACCCCCAGGTCTTGCCGGGCTTCGGTCTTGGTGCGGTACTCCCCTTTCAGCCACTTCAGGGCGTTGCGCCGCAGCAGGTCGTTGTCGGTTACGTAGCCCTCGTAATACTTGAGCACCACCATGCCGAAGTCGAAGCCGCCCACGTCGGTCAGCTCCTGGATGGTCTGCATGATGCTGGCTTGAATCCGAGGCAGGTGCTGCGGGTCGCGGATGTCGCCCAGCGAAATCCCGTGCTCCTGGGCCGTCTTGGTAATAACCTGCTCGATCCACTTCTCCAGCAGCGTGGCCAGCGCCCCGCCCTCGGGTTTGGTTTGGATGGCGATGTTGTCCATGATGGACGAATAGAGCGCCACGCCCTTGCCGTCGTTGGCGTAGAGGCGGTTGTCGGGCGTGAAGTCGGCGTTGGCCACCACGAACTTCTGCTTCAGGGCCACGGTGTTGAGTAGGTGCAGCATGAAGGACTTGCCCGAGCCGAAGTCGCCAATCCAGAACTTGACCATGCTGTGGCCGTTCTTCACGTCGTCCAGGGCCTTGACGAAGGCTTCAATCTCGGGCGAGCGCCCCACCGTGATGTGCTGCACGCCCACTTTGGGCACGACGCCCCCGAGCAGGGAATTGATGATGGCCGTGGCTTCTTTGGGCTTGACGTTTTCTAACATGGGGCAGCCAGTTGCTGGTAGTAGGGTTCGTAAATGGTGTAAGTGTCGCCGTCTTCTTCGATCAGCACGTCATCCAGGCGCTCATAGCACCGCTCGTTGATGCCGTCTATAAGTTGGTTGCGCAGGGCCCCGTGCTGCTTGGCGAACGTCTCCACGGTTGCTTGTGGCAGCACCAGCCCTTGCCCGCCGAAACAGGCCAGCAGAGCCGATTGCGTGGCGTTCAGGCCCCACGCCGCGGCGAAAGCGCCCCCGGCGGCAGCGGTTGACTCGTTAGGCAACGGAGCCGGCACGGCTAATTGAATTTCATCATCTGAAATTGCTTCGATCGCTGCCTGATCCGGTAGGGCATCAGTCAAAGGCCCGGCGGCTTCTGGCTCGTCCTGCAGGTATTCGTTGAGCAATTCCACCGTTCCCGCGTGCTGGTGCTGCACTTCGCGGATGGCGCCTAGGTTCAGCTCTATTTTCCGCCGTTGACGCGCATACACCGTCGGCACCTGACTCAGGGCCCGGGATAAATCTTTGTCGCGGGTTAACTGGCTAATTAGGGCTTCGAACCGCTGCAAGTGCTCGGGCTGCGGAAACAGGCTTTTCTGAATCGTCTTGGCCAGGGGCTTGCTGTTGACGGTGACCGAGTTCAGGTCGTGATGCACGTATTGCACGTAAAAGCGCAACGCTTCCTCCCGGTCGTACTTGGCCACGAGCTTGGACGCGTCGAAGAAGATGTGCTCGAGGGCGGGGTTGCGGGCGTTGCGCCGCCCCAGTTGGTTTACCCCCTCGACGAATTCCCGGGTGGTGGCGGCGCTGAGTTGGGCGGCCAGGTGGTCGAGCTGCTGCTTCCAACGGGCGACGTTCTGCAGGTTCAATGCCACTTCCGTGGCTTCGTCGGGGGCCCCGATGGTCGCCACCAAATTCGGCAACAGCGCGTCTAAGGGTTCCCCCAACTGCTGTTCTACCACCTCTGCCAGGGCCCCATCCAGCCCCGAGAACTCCGCCGCCAACTTCCGTTTGTTGCCGTAGGCCTCGCGCACCACGTTCTCGCAGCGTCGAAAAAACGTCAAGTAAATGGAGTCTTCGATTTGCTCCCGCAGGTACCGCTCGTCGTACTCGCCCCACCCGTACCCGTAGGGGTTCGGCAGCGCTTTGCGCAGCCGCAGGCTCTCCTGTTGGCTCTGCGCCACCACTTGCGCCAACGACGCGCCCGTGCGCAGCAGCTCTGCTTGCAGTAGGGGCAAGGCCCGCAGGTAGAGCTCCATCGTCGCGGCGCAGCAGCCTTCGATGGCCACAAACACGTTGTGCGGCGGCCAAAACTTGTCCAGCCACTCCACCTGTTGCGCGGTCAACCCCAGTTTTTTGCGATATTTCGTGCCCAGCCTGGGCAGGTAGTAGCCGTAGTCGGGCGCCGGGTAGTCGGGGCTCCCGGCGGATGGCGTCGGGCGAACTGGCTCGGTTGCCGAAACCAGTGTCTGCCCGCGCAAGGGCACGTCTTGTCCGGTCACGTCAATAACGGCGGCATCCGGTTTTGGAGCAACGAGTGCGGGGGCTGACACGGAAACGAGCGGGGAAGTCGGGAAAACCGGGGGCGTTTGGCTGGGGGTTGTCACCTCCATCGGTGCGGTGGGCGGTGCAATAATTGGTCGAGGGGCCATTGGTGACGACGGTTGGGGAAGACCGACCGCGAGAAGCCGTTTTTTCGGTCCTACAACCCACGTGGTCAGGAGGGCCAGCGGCCATAAAAAGAAGGCGAATAGCCCCCAGCCCAACATGGAACGCCCCCGATTGCGCGCACGCACAAGGCAGACCATAATTGTACAAAACCAGAATACGACAATAGCTTCTGATGACATCAGAGTAGGGATAGCTATACTAAGTAATAAAAATGAGTCCCAAGCTACGCAAGCGGAAGTTAATGCTGAAGCAATGTAGCTTAGCACGTTGCTCATCATGTAGTAAAGTCCTAACGGAAGCAGGATTAGTTATATGTTCAAGGGGCCTCAAGGAGCAGTAGAGAAGTGGCCAAGCCCGCCTTAGGTAGCTAACTGGGCCACTTCCCTACTGCTGGGGCTGAAGGCTGCCTTGCCGGGCCTCCGCCTCTAGCAGGCCTACCTGCTGCAACGAGGGCATGTCACGCTGCATCCTAGGGGTTTGGTCCGGAGTTGACGGTGAAGGTGACGCTGCCACCACGTTCAGCAGCGCCACCCTCAACAATTCGAGCTTGCGTCGCCTTGGTGCACCCGGAGAACCGCACTCGATCCTGTCAGGCAAGGGCTGCCAGCACAGCAATTTGGCACCCTTACACAGACCATGTGGTAGAGAAACGGTTCACTGAAAGATTGAGACTTGACACTGGTCACATGCAGGCACTGAAGGTGGTTGAGGGTCTCCCCCACCCCTTCCCAACAGAAGCGGCCCAGACCTCATTGAAGCCCCACATCGAAGCGCCTCTGTTGGATATTGGCGAACAGCCATTAAAACTGTAACCGCCCGTCAGTATCTCTTTCGCGCGGACAGTGCTGCTGAATATTTACCTCAAGTAGCTAGGACTGAAAGTGTGCAAGACCCCACTGTTTGCAGATAGGCATGTGCACCTGATAACAGCTTTTTGATGCGTTGATACGCTTCTATTTGAGTTCCTGAGTGGTTAGTTGTCTTTAAGCCCGGCTGCACAATCACAATGTCCACCGTAAGGTTGGGATTATTGATTCCGGTCAGGATGTCACGCAGCTTATCGAGTGATCCTTTTCTCACTCTATCACCTGTGTCACCCTCTTTATTCCGGTAAATCAAGCGGTTAAGCAAAAGCTTTTTGTTCGTCCATACCGCTGATTTTACTGCTTGGCCGCAGACCTCGTAGAGGTCATCAACCGAGCATCGGGGCTCATCTCCGCTTTGCTTTTTGCAGTGAAAAAACTTTATGCTGTCGTGGCGAAAGGCTAGTATATCGGCCACCTCCAGTGAAGCGTGGTCGTAGTAAACTACATCGTAGTCTGGCATTACCATTTGTTCGATGTACTCATGAATCGAAAGCCTGGTGTCGCCAGCCAAAGCATTTGCGACCACCTCATCCGCCGTATAGAACTCCCTATTAACGTTCACATGCAAACCTGCCCAACCTAGGGTCTGTATTGCGCTTTCGGGAATGAGGTCAAGACTTGGGTTAAAATCCATCAGCGTGCGTCCCACGAGCTTGGACCAATCTTCAAAGTAGAAATTGATGGGTGCATCGGTAAGCAAACTGAACAGGCTTTTTTGACGAAGCACGTTGTTGCCTCTGGTCTCGTGTAGTTTGCACAAGGAGGAGTCGAGGTAGTAAAAAGCGATGTCGGGCTTAATGCGGTAGCCTATTTTGGCAGAAGCGTGGCCTCGCTGCACACAAAAAACGAGTTGGCTGGTGGTGCACTCCTCGCGGCAAATGCTGATTTCGCAGGCCACGAGCAAGGCCTCTTCAACTACTTCATCTTCTGCATCTAAAAAGGCAACCCGCGTTTCCCGGTTGTAAATGGACCCGTCCCAATCCGCCGCCACCAGCGCGTTATCGGCATTGATGGGAAACTCGCGGATGTCCCGGCCACAATCAAGCTCGGTGAGGGGTGATTTCAGGTTGTCCATCTCCGCATCCGAAATTTTGCGGCTCAGTTTATTGAGCCAATCGAGCAGTTCCGGGACCTTGCCATCTATAATGGACCACACCTTCGAACTCGTGCTGATGCCGAGCAACATCTCTTGACTCAGCACCGAATCAAAACCAGCCCCAAAAGAATGACCCCGGGTGTAATTGAAAGCATCCGCCTGGGTGAGCAATTCCTGGGTGCTGCCGCCCAAAAGTTGGCGGTAAGACTCGTTGCTTCCTTTGGCCTTGCGGCTACGCATGCCGATGTTATAAAATTTGCAGCCCTCCCAGCCTGCCAAAATTCGCTTGAGCATTGGCAGGGAAAGAATTTCAGCAAACGCTAACTGGTCAACCACATAACTGGCGGCCAACTCTTTGTACAGCTCGTTGTCCTTTAGGGACGAGCAGACGTACAGCAGGTTGGTTGGTTTGTCGTAGTAAACTAGCAGCAGGCTATTCTTGACGTCTTTGAGGTTGTCGTCCACGCCGTACCACGCGGGCGTAATCAGTTCGCCCAGCACAAAAATTGCGAGTCGGTATTCAGTGCTCACGTGATGGTGCCGTAGAATCACGCGGCTCATATTCGCGAGCCCGTTAAAATTTGGCACGACGTTCAAATCAACCAAATCGGGTGCTTCTTCGTCCTCGTCTACTTCCGCAACGCTTTTGGGAATTAGCCGGTAAATCTTGGTGTGGAAAAAGGGACGCAGTTCTGAGTTTTCAAGCAACAGCGCTTCTTCTGTGTCGACTACGTAAGAGTCATCCGGTGGGGTGACTTCCTCCAGGGTGTCGAAGAAGCGCTGCTCTTCTTCCGTGCGGTCGGTTCTCGCACGATGCAATTCAGGCAAAATAGCGGCCCAGTCCCGGGTGTCTTTGAATAACTGAATTTTATCAATCTCAAAATCGTGGGTGCTCGCGATGACCCGTGCGATTTTTGCTGCTTCTACATTGGTCCGGCTGATTCGGCCAACAAACTGAAGCGTGATGGCTAACGATTTGTGCGGGGCATGAATCGCTGCTATTTTCAAGAGCGGGAAATCGTAGCCTTCTCCCATCATGTCCACGCAAATTACCCCATCAGCTTCGCCTTGTTCTAGTTTTTCCATGCGCTTATCTATGGTGGCTTGGGCGAGCTTGCTATAGATGAGCACCAACTTGAGGTTGGTTTGGGAGTCGTAGAGTTGCTTTAGCTGTTCCGCACGGGGACGCGAATCGGTGCGGATGATGATTTTATGACCGTACTGTTTATGGTCTTCGAATACCTTTTCGGTTTTTTGAGCTATGGCCAAGTCCCTCGCAGCAGGCTCCTGAATCCCGGCCGTTTCCACCGGCACATATTCGATTTTACTGAATTGGCCGCGCTCGTAAGCTAATTTCAATGGATAATTGTACACCAAACGGGCCTTCAGGTCTTTTTTGTCATTTCGGAAGGCCGTTGCGGTGACCAGTATTCGCTTGGCTGGCGAGAAATGGTTCAGCAAGTAGGCCCACGATTTAGCCCGGCTATGATGTGCCTCATCAACCAGAACCACCCCAAAGGCATTAGATTCCAGCACCTGCGGCAGTTCTTCTATTTGGTTAAAGGTGTTAGGGATGCCTACCACCACGTCATGGTTTTCCAGAATCTCGTCCCATTCTGCTTTGCTGTGAACGACACTTTTCAGTTCGTAGACGCGCGGCTCTGGAGCATCGGGGCTTAACACTTCATTGTCCAACAAGTCTTTGCGCAACTTAAAGTGCTTGACGATTTGCTTCCGCACCATCTGGCTGGGGGTCACAACCAGCACTTTGCTAGCACGGAGCGCATAACAGGCCGCTATCATAACCGCCGTTTTACCCGTCCCCGTTGGCATGCTTACAAGCGCGGCGTCGTCTCGAACACTAAAATGGGCTAAGATGGCTCCGACCGCTCCTAATTGGTTTTCTCGTAAGCCCTTTTGCAGAATTGTATCTCCTACTTTGATCTGCTCTTTAAGCCAAAAATGTTGATATGCGTCCGAAAATACTGACATAAGAGGTTGATTTAAAGCCAAGAAACATGGTATTGTGTAACTGCGATAAGAGGTTATCAATCAACTAGCAGTATTAGAAATAAAACCGCTTAAATATTTCATGTATGTCTAATATTTTTATTTATAACACTATAAATGTATTTGATAGTGACAAGCCCCGCCAATTACTTGACGGGGCTTGTCTTCAAAAGCACAAGCTTTTGAGATACTATGCGTACTGGATTAGGGTCCAAGTCGTAGCAACATTGCCTGCAGGCGGCATCCGATTGCCTTTAGCAATCGGAGCCGTCGTGCCATTGCTGCTAGCTTTCCAAACCCCACTTTCGGGGCAATCGGAACCAGTGCGCACAGTCGTACCAATAGGATGACGTGACATAATTAATTATTTAGGTAACCTACTTCTTAAGGCATCGGCTAAACTTCCTCAAGGCGTTATTCTATTTGTTTTGTAGTGGTATTGTATGCACGTATTACACTATCAAAACACAATATGGCCAACTCCCTAACCGGCCATTGATTGTAACCGGGGCGTGTTATTTTAATGGCGTGGCTGAGAAAATGCTCATCCCCACTTTCGCCACATAAGAAGGAGCTTCCGTTTTGAGCTTGAAGTGCGCCGAGCCGTGGGGCCGCACGTATTCGAATACGGAATAGCTTTTGGTCTCCAATTCGGTGTCCGTGGCCGAATACCACGTCACGGTCAGCACCGGATCTTTAAATTTGGCCATCGTAGCCTGGTTGGTTATATCGCCTTCCAGCACCAATTGATTGATGAAATTGCGGCGGTACGTGCCTTCCACGGTTAGGTACTCCTCGGGAGACGTTCGCTCCCGCTCGAGCAATTCGGCTCGCAATTCCTCGGCGGTCTTCGGCCGTTCTACCGCGGTCGTTAGATAGTCGACGCGGTCGTAGGACTCGGCGTGGGTGCAAGCGGCTATCAGGGGCAAAAGCAATAAAAAGGGTAACAGTTTTCGCATAGTTTAGCTAAAGCAAAAATTTAAGATGAACAGACTGCCTGCCCCGCATCGGCTACCATAGCCACCGTCTTGCGGTATTCCTGAGCTTGGGCCTCGTGCAGAAAGGCAATCTCCCCGTGGTTGGCCAGCACCGCCTCAGCGATTTCCGGCAGCGTGACGCGGAAGAATTCCTTGCGCTCGTTGATGCGGTTCACCCGGCGTTGATGAAAGAGCCGGTGCAATGTGTTTTCCAGCTTTGGGGCGTCGTCGCAGTAAATGATGGCGTGCACGTCGAAATGGAACGGCACGGACGCGTCGCCCAATTCTTTCACGCGATCTAGTGGGTCGAGGCGGCGGGTCATGCCGATTTTGTACACGTCCTCGCCGAACGAGCCGATGTTGGAAATGACGTACACGTGGCCCGAGCGCGTGAGCTGCGCTTGCGAAATGGCCCGCTGCTTGTTCTGCTGGGCCAGGCTCAGCTGCCCCTGCAAAGCCTCGATTTGCGCCAGCAGCTTCTGCTGAGCCTCGCCGGTGGCCTTTTGCACTTCCTGCTCGGCCTTGCGCAGGGCGTCAGCGTAATGTTTCTCCTCCTTTTCCGCATCAAGCTTGGCCTTCTCCAATTCCCGCTGGGCCAGTTCCTCCTCGCGCATCTGCTCGCGCACCTGCCGCTGCACTTCCTTTTCCTCCTGCAGCTTTTCCTGCACTTCGTGGATGAGGTAGAGCTCGCGCAGGCGCAGGTTCAGGTAGGTGGCGGCGATGCTGCTGTGCTGGGACTTGCTGATTTTGTTGATGACCTCGTAGGATTTGCGGATCCGGGTTTCCATCACCCCCACGTTGTTGAACTTGACCCGGGCCATAGCCGCGTCGCACTCCCCGTTGAAGGCCCGCAGAATCAGCTTGAGGTACTGGGCCGTTTGCTTGCGCCCTTCTGCCACGCTGCCGTTCACTTGCCATTCGATGGAGCAGGTGGCGGCCGTACCCGCGGTGATGAGGTTCTTCTGGGCCGTGCGCGTGTACTCCAGTTTCTGCTGGTATTCCACGGAGGTCACAAAGTCGAACCGGGGCTTGTAGAAGCCGAAGGATTGCAAGTTGGCTTGCTCGTCCAGGGCCGAGAATTCAACCTGCAACTCGTCGATGCGCTGCTGTAAAGATTGTTGCTCGGCCTGTTGCGCTTCATGTTGCTCGGCCAACCCGGCAATAACCTGCGTTAGGCGCTGGCGGCTTTCGGTTAATTCTTGGGTGACTCGGGTGCGCTCAGCAGCGGCCGCTTCAACGATTCGGCGGCCCTCCGCTTCGGCGTCTACGACCGGCCGGAAACGCTCTTCCAAGGACTTCTGCTGCGCACGGGCAGCCTCCGCTTCCTGACGTGCGGCGTCGCGTTCGGCGGCGTGTCGCTGAGCTTTCTTCCAACACCAATACCCCGCCGCGGCCAGCGCCAGGCAGAGCAGGGCCAGTATGAAGGTAGTTGTCACGCGGGCCTAGGCTAGGAGTTTTGCTTTGCGCACCAGGTACTCTTCTTCCGTCAACGCCCCTTTTTCCTTCAGGCTAAACAAGCGTTCCAGCTCATCGGTCAAACTCGTCGGCGGGGCAACGACCGGAGCCTGGGTCGTCCGCGTCATGGTCGCGGGGGCTACGACGGGTGCCGAATGTTGATAGGCGACGTGCTGCATGGCCGCCGCTAGCTGATTGTTATTCAGGGCGGCCAGGTACTCGCGGTTGTACTGCAGGTTGAAGGCCTCATCCGACATGGTGAGGAACTTGATGAAATGGTAGAGCGCGATGAACGAGGGGATCAGCGTCCAGCAAAACAGCAGGCTCGCGACGCCGGCCCCGACCCGTCCCAAGTAAAAGTACTGACCGCCGAAAGCGCCCAAAAAGAAGGCTAGAAGCGCGGCAGTGGTTCGATTGCGCATGTTAGCCTTTGTTTTTAATGAGGATCACCTCAATGATGGTGCGGCTTTCCTGCTCGTCCAGGGCCAAGGCTTGGGCCAGCTGTTCCAGCATAACCTGTTCGGCCGCTCCCACGATGCCGTCGGCGGCGGCGAAGTCCACGCAGTTGGCGAACAGCGTCGCCCGCAAGTCCTGCGGTACGTGAGGCGCGGCGAGGGTTACGGTTTCTTTCCGAGCACCCAGGGAAATGACCTTGGGGGCGATGCGGCGGTACAGGTCCAGCACGTTCACCCCGCGAAAGAGCGCTTTCTGCTGGGTCAGGACGACCAGCGCATTGATTTCGTCGTCGTCGACGTTGCCATCGGCCGACATGCAGGCGTAGAGGATGGCGAAAAAAGCCTCGCGCGGCTCGGTAAAGGGATTGTTTTGCACGGCACTGCCGGCAAACATTTTGTCAAAAAGACCCATGGGTGGGATGAGGTGCAGAAAATGAAAAGATGAGTGTTTTCGGCGGCGGACTGGCCCTGACGAGTACCTCCCGAGCATTGGGGCCGGAAGCCAGCCCACGGATTTAGGGCGCCGTAATGGTTGCGATGCCCCGGGCTTGCGATGAGCAATCTGGGCCTTTAGACGAAGCAGTGCGCCCGTTCCAACCCACAACCGGCAAAAGCCTAAGGGCCGAGTTGCAGGGCTGAATTGCGGCAGTGTGCTGGGTTGCTGGCTTGCGGTGAAAGCTCGCTAAATCCGGCAATAGCCCCCGCCCTGAGCCGCGTGGATAGCCAACGGGAGAATTTGCCGGACAGGATGATCGTTCAACAACGCGAAAACCGGCTTGGGGTAGCAAGACGCGGTTTCCAGGTTTGACCAGGGCCCTTGTCCACGGAGCGCCCTGGCGGCAGTAGTTGCTGAATGACGGGAGTAGAACCCATCCTGTCCGGCCTTATCTCCGCTTAGTCGTGGCCCCAGCCGTTGTCGCCGATTTGCAGCGGGGGGTCGACCGGCGTACTGCTTTCGGTAGCCGTGGTTTCCGTGCGGGCGGCCGCCGTGGAGTCGGAAGTGGCAGGAGTTCCGAATAGGGTGGTTGCCTGCAGCAACAACAGCGTAATTATTTCAAGCATCTTGAGATGGTAAGTGATTGTGCGTTTGGATTTAACGACACAAAACTCCCGCTCCTCGGCCCGCTTTAGAAGGATAACCACCCACTATCCTTAACTAATACTTTTTTTTGTTGATTTATTATTTTATAAATAAAGACTTAAGTTAAAATGCCTTTCTGACCGACTGCAGGACACCTGTGGCGTTGGCTGTTTTGGCATTAAATCTCAATTCATGACATCAGCCCTGGCTTTTGGGTGTACTCCCCCAATTTCAAAGGTTGATATTTGCGGCGGCTGAGAAAAGGAAAAATCCGCTATTTGCTGACACGGTTTTTTTCACGCCAACGACCCTAGCTGCATAGTAAATACTTGATAATCAATCAATCATTTTGAAAGAAATTATCAACTTAGCTCAAATCGTAACATCCCGCGGGCTGGCTAATCTGCCGTTGCTCGACTTGAGCAGCTCGCAGGACACCAAGGAGTTGCAACTCCTGCGCATCCTCTCTAACGAAAAGGAACTCACTGAGCGTCAGCTCACTAAGGACATCTACGGCGCGTTTACGCCGGCGGCCCTGGCGGCTTTTCAACAGCTCAAGGCGCGCCTGCAAGCCAAGCTGCTCAACCACCTCTTCTTTCTCGACCACACGGATCCGCGTCACCTGGTGACGCGCCGCTACGAAATGGCCGTGTTGCACCTGCTGCACCAGGCCACGGCGCTGACCATGGAGGGCGAGTACGGGCTGGCCGAGCAACGGCTGCGCCGCTGCCTGCTGCTGGCCAACCGGGACGGTTTCATCGCCTACGCCGTGCAAGCTGCCCGCCAGCTGCGCACGCTGTACGTGACGCGGCGCAAGCCGGGGCGCTACCGGGAGATGGTGACCGAACTGGCCCGCTTGCAGCAACTCCAAGCTTGGGAAGACGAGGCTGAGCACCTCAACGCGGAGTTTCGCGTGGCCGCGGGCAGCACCGTCGCCACCCAGCACCGGCTGCTGCCGCAGCTGCCGGCCTACCTCGGGCAACTCGAGGCCCTGCACGCCCAGGCCCAAACGTTCAATACCTATTGGTTGCTCTACCGGGCGCGGCTGTTCTACGAGCAGCTGCGGGGCAACTTTTTGGAAATCATGCGCATCACCGCCCAGGCCGAGCAGGACCTGCGCGCCGGCCAGCTCAACGAACGGCGGTTTGATTACCGCTACAACCACTTCATGGCCGTCTACGGCCACCTCATGTCCCGCCAATCGCTCCGGGGGTTGGAGTTGGCGCAGCACTACCTGCCGGCGTTTCACGCTTCTTCCACCAACTGGTTTGCCTTTCAGGAAAACCACTGCCTGCTGGCCTTGCAGGCGGGCGACTGGGACCACGCCCGCCGGGTGCTGGACACGGTCACCGCCAACCCCTCCTACCCCAAGCAACAGGCCGCGGCCCGCCAGCGCTGGGACCTGTACCGGACCTACCTGGAGTTCCTGTTGCCCGGCCCGGGGGGGCGGTCCGCGCGCCAAACGGTAGCCCAATGGGCGCTGATGCTGCCCGACTTCAATCGCGACAAGCGCGGCTATCACGTCGCCGTGTTGATCGTGCAGCTGCTGTACTTCCTGCAGCGGCGCGACCTCGACGCCGTAATGGTTCGACTGGAACGGCTGCGCAAGTACCAGCAGTTGCACCTGCACGAGGAGCCCGCGCTGCGCAGCCGCTTGTTTTTGCGCCTGCTGATGCTACTACTGGATTGGGACTTCAACCCCCGGGTGTGCGCGCAGCGGGGCCAGAGCCTGCTCGGCAAATTGCAGGCCGCGCCCCTGCCGGGCGAAGCGTACGCCGAAATCGAAGTGGTCCCCTACGAAAAGCTGTGGGAGCTTACGCTGCAGCTGCTCCAGCAAGGCCCGCCCCTGGCCGCCAACGCGGCCCCCCGACGGGGGCGGCCCCGCGGCAAAAGCCGGGCAATCACCCCCACGACCTGACCGGGGCCGCTTGCCTACTTCACCCCGCGCCCCGAACTGCCCGACTCCGCTCTGGCCGCCCATCCTGGCCCCGGCCCGGCGCATTTTCCCCGTGCACCCCGGCTGGGACGGGCGTTTCGTCCTTTTTTTACCCATGCCCCCTTCTTTTTTAGCCATGCACAAGTTTTCGCGAGCTGCCCCGGGGCACCTCCTGGCCCGGGGCGCCCTCCTGTTGGGCGTGCTGGGTTGTTCTTCGCCGCCCCCGGGCGCGGACTCGCCCATTCGCATCCGGTGGGCCCAGGACCCCGAAGCCCTCGACCCCTTGCGGATTTCCACCCCGCAAGCCGTGGAAGCCGCCAACCTCTTGCACTGCGGCCTGCTGCAGCTCAACTACGCGCGGCGCACGTTTGACCCGGCGCTGGCGGAAGCCTTTCCCCTTAGGCAACTGGTAGGCGATTCGTTGACCCGCCTTACTTACCGCCTGCGGGCGGCGGCGCGCTGGGACACGGGTCAGCCCGTGCTGGCCCGGGACGTGGTCTTTACCTTGAAGCTGATGGCCTGCCCAGGCCTGCCGAATGAGGGCACGCGGACGGAGTACGCCTTCATCCAAGCCGTGGCCCCCGACGCGCAGGACCCGCGCCGCTTCACGATCACCTGCGCCGGGCAAGCGCCGGAATACGCCCAGGTCTCCGGGAATTTTCCCATCTTATCCGAAGCCAGCCTCGACCCGACCGGTCGACTCCGGCGCTTTTCCCTCGCGCAATTGCGGCGCTGGCCCGCCAGCCAAGCGCCCGACACGGCCCTCGTGGCCCTGGCCCGGCGCTACCAACGGCTGGGCCAGTCGTTTTCCGGTTGTGGTCCTTACCGGTTAGCGGCGTGGAACAAGGACCGCCACGTGACTTTCCGCCGCAAAACCGACTGGTGGGCCGACCGATTGCCGGCACCGGTGCCCGTCGTGCTGCAGGCCCGGCCCCGGGCCCTGCGCTTTGCCATCATTCCCAACGAAACCACGGCGCTGCTGGCCCTGCGCCGGGGTGAAATCGACCTCTACCCCCAGGTTACGGCGGCCCAGTCGGAGCAGCTGCTGAATTCGGCCCAAGCCCGGCGGACAGTGTCCCTGCACACGGCCTCGTCCTACAACGTGGTCACAGTCGGATTTAATACGCGCCGACCCACCCTGTCCGACGCGCTGACTCGTCAGGCCCTGAGTCGGCTCTTTGACGCGGACGGCTTATTGCGGGCCACCCAGCGCGGAGCGGGCGTGCGCACGGTGGGCTTGATCAGCCCCGGAGACAAGGCGCGCTACAACGACAGCCTAAATCTTATTCCTTTTGACCCCGCCAGCGCATCCGCCTTGTTGCAGCAAGCGGGGTGGCGACGCACTGCCGGGGAGTGGCAGCGACCTGCGGGGGACCGAGCGGGCTTTCAGCGCTTGCGCTTAACGTTGCGTTACCGAGGGGACGAATCCCTTTTTGCCCTCGTTGCGCTGCAATTTCGGGCCAGCGCGGCCGCGCTGGACATTCCCGTGGAGTTGCTGCCCGGGGAAGCGGCCACGCTCAACCAGCTGTTGCAGGCGGGCGATTTCGACGTCTATATACGCACACTGAAAGGCAACCCTTTCGTGTTCAACTTTGCCCCCATCCTGGGTTCCCAGTATGTGGGGGTCAGCAACCTAACCGGGTTCGGCACCCCGGCCAGTGACCAATTCCTGGCCGCCGTGGCCGCTGCGACAACCCCGACTCGGCAGCGGCAGCTCCTGCGCCGGTTTCAGGTGCTGCTGCAAGCACAGGCCCCGTTGGTGCCACTGTTTATTTTGCCCACCCGCATCGCCGCGAATCGGCACGTTTCGGGCGTAGTGGCAACGGACCTAAAGCCCGGATACGTGGTCTCGGCATTGCATTGGAGCCTTCCCAAAGACTAAGACCGTACCGGATGCAAAGCCGGCCCCAACCGCCCCCATTATTGTTGCGCTCTCTGCCCTAGGCTTTTTACCAACGACGCGCTCCGGTAACTTCACCAGCACTTCTACCTACATATTATCCTCGCAGTGCCCACCCCCATTCCGACTGATCCCACCCGTATCAACATGAAATCAACTCGTGAGGTAAATCACTGGTGCCAACTCTTTAACTGCACCGAAACTCGGCTGCGCAACGCCGTACTCGCCGTCGGGCCGCTCGTGGCCGATGTGCGCGCGTATTTGAATCGTTAAACCAGACCTCAAAAGCCAACGTTTCTTCGCCGAACGAATTTCGAATTTTGCTAGCGCCGACAGGTGGAACGGGTCTTCCGCCTTCTCATCCGGCGGCAAATGTCGGGCGGTCCGCTAGCATCTTGTTAGAGCAAGCGACACACCACAGGGGCTTGCTACGAGCTAGCAGATGCTTCATTTTTGTGAGTAAGAGCCGAGGAATTCAGTTGGGTTTTTAAGTAAATACCTAAACTAATTCATGCTGTGTCAAAATAGATGAGCTGGCCGGCTTGCGGCGGTCCTTAAATGGTCTACCTTCGCTGCCCACATCTTCATGATTTATTGTTTTTTATTGCATAGAAATGATAGATCATGCCCTAGCCTTTCTGCGGGATGAGTTAAGCAGCTACCTTAACGAACTGTATCGGCTTCCGGACAAGGCCGTTCTTGCCGCTCCGGCCCAACAGGGCGGTGCGCCCATGACGGATAATGTCATCAGCATCGCCCTCGTCAACATAGAACCCGAAACGGCCCTGCGGAACGCGCCGCCCGAACGATTGAATAGCGAAGAATTTCAGTTGCAAAGCCCGGCGCTGAAGCTCAACCTGAAGGTTCTTTTTGCCACTCATTTCACCGATTACGCGGAGTCGTTGAAATTTTTAACCGCCACCCTTTCCTTTTTCCAGGGGCGGGGCGTCTTTACCCCGCAGAATTCACCGCGCCTGAAATCATTCGACCGGTTGGTAGTGGAGCTGGAACCGACCACGTATCAGGAGTGGAGCTTCTTGGCGGGCATGTTTGGCACCAAGCACACTCCCAGCGCAGTGTACAAAGTCCGCATGATTATTATTCAGGACGGCACCGTTCAAAAGCGCCCTCCCGTGGTGAGAAGTGTTGGCACGGACCTGAACCGCTGAAGCCATGGCAACACCCCCACCCCCTGGTTTTCAGGAGTTGTTGCGTTTTGAACTGCAACACACCTACTTCCTTGACGACCAGTTGCCTGATTTGGCCGTGGCGCCCACCCGCGCCACCACCGAGCGCCTGCGCCGGGCGGGATTGTTGCTGCGCGCCCAACGTGGCGGCTTCGTGCTCTTGTGGCAGGGTGAGGGGCAATCCCCGGCTCCAGCCTTTCGTCAATACCTAGAAAAACGAGTGTTTCCGCTCGTATTTGCTCTGCAGCCCCGCGCCTCAGCCTTTCATCTGTATACGGACCTGCCCCCGCCGGCCGCCGACAACTGCTCAACCTACTGTTTTGAGTCGGGGACGAGCACTGCCCTCGCTTCGCCCAACAAAACGGCTCGGCCCGCTGACGACAAAAAAGGTCGCCACTGCCTGGCCGGTCCCGAAGCGCTCCCGCTACGACCGTTGGTGTTCGATTATTACCGGCCGCCGTTGGTCGCAAAACGACTGAAACCGGTTGCACCTAGCGATCACGCCGAGCTGTGGGCCCAGGACAAGCGGTTGGCCGTGTGGCCGCCGGAAGACCCTCTGCAACCAGCGCGGGAGCGAGCGCTCGTTCTTTCTTCTACCACTGTGACGCTTAACCTGCGGCAATGGGGCAGCGGACGTTACCAGCTGCGCCTGGAAGAGACCACCTGGGACTTCTACGCCGATGACGATTTGTCAGCCGCACGGGCCTGGGGACTGCTTCAGGTTAACGAGGGTGCCCTGGCCCTAAAACCAAATCCGATATATGTACTGCAATTCCAAGCGCGGCGGGTGTATTGGCAGTACCACATCCAGTTTTTGACCAGCGCTGAGGCAACTCCTGGTCCGCTAACGCTTGAGGTCCGCGAGCTGGGCAAAGACCTCGAGGAACCGGCAAATTTTGAAGCAGTGTCTTCCCCAGCCCCTAGCCTCAATGTAATTTTTCGCTCAAAGAATACTATTTCACTCAAAGAGCGATACCAAGGTCGGCAGTACGAACTTTTCACCCTACATTCGGCCACACGTGGAACTGAGCCGAAGTGGCGAAAGCTACGCTCAGCACTGCCACACGCCGACATTCAGCAGTTAAGAACTGAAGGGGAAGGGCCTGTAGCGGAGATTTTTGTGCGCATCCGACTGTAAATCAATTTACCCTAACACCCCCTCAACTTCTTTTCATGCAGTATTCTACCCCTGGCGTTTACGTCATTGAACAAAATGCCTTCCCCAACTCCGTGGTGGAAGTGGCCACGGCCATCCCCGCTTTCATCGGTTACACCGAAAAAGCATTTTACAAGGGCAAGGAGCTGAAGGGCATCCCGACCAAAGTGGAATCGTTGCAAGACTTCGTGGCCTATTTTGGCGAGGCGCCGGTCCAGCAATTTGCCCTCACCGGGCTGCCCGCCAAGGCGACCGACGCAAAGGGCTCCGACGCGAAGGGCTCCACCCTGGCCGTGGAAGCGAGCACGCTGACGTTCACCATCAAGGGCGAACAAAAGAAATACTTGTTGGCACCGGCCGAGTCGGCGCTCTACTACTTGTACAACGCCATTCATTTGTTTTACTTGAACGGCGGGTCCACCTGCTACATCGTCTCGATTGGGGATTGCGACAACGCCGACAGCAACAAGGACGATTTCACCAGTGCCATCGACGCCTTAAAGTACGAGCAGGACCCGACCATGCTCCTCTGCCCCGACGCGCTCCGGCTGAAGGAGGCCGAGTATTACGAAGTGACGCAGCAAATGCTGAAGCACTGCGAGGAGATGCAAAGCCGGGTAGCCATCTTTGACGTGTACCAGGGTGCCATCACGGACCCGCGCCAAGTGGACGGGGACGACAGCCCCATCACCCGTTTTCGCGCCAACATTGGCCAAAACAACCTGAGCTACGGCGTGGCCTATTTTCCGTGGGTGCAAACCAGCATTGTCTCGCTCAATGAGGTATCGTTCCGGAATTTAACGACTGCCAGTCTTGAACTGCTCTTGGCCGACCTGAACCCGGAAGGCACTGCGCCCAAGGAAGCCGGGGCAGTAGTCGTGGTGGAGGCCCCCGCCAAGGTGGTGCCCGTGCTTTCCGACGGCAAGGGCCCGGATGCCACCGAGACGGTAAATATTTTCACGCAGGCCATCCAATTGCAAGCGGCCACGGTGAGCGAGTTGCCCGATCCTGCGGCCCTGCAGGCCAAGCGCAAAGACATCAACAACAAGATGCTCGCGCTCTTCCCCTACTATACGCAGACGCTGACCACCGTGGCCCGTTACCTAAGCACTTTGCCCGTGGCTCCGGCGATGGCCGGCGTGTATACTGCCACCGACAACGGCCGCGGGGTGTGGAAAGCCCCCGCCAACGTGAGCTTGAATGCCGTGATAGCCCCCACCGTGTCGCTGAGCGACAGCACGCAGAGCAACCTGAACGTGGACGCCCTGAGTGGCAAGTCTATCAACGCCATCCGCTCCTTTAAAGGATTGGGGGTGCTGGTCTGGGGCGGCCGTACCCTGGACGGTAACAGCCAAGACTGGCGCTACGTGAACGTGCGTCGGACGATGATCATGATCGAGCAGTCGGTGAAGCTGGCCGCGCGGGCTTACGTGTTCGAGCCCAACACGCCCAACACGTGGACCACCTTGCGCAGCATGATTAATAGCTTCCTCTTCACGCTGTGGAAGCAGGGGGCTTTGTTTGGCACCAGCCCCGCGGAAGCTTACAGCGTGAACGTGGGACTAGGCAGCACCATGACGGCGGACGACATCCTCGACGGCATGCTGAAGGTGACGGTCCTCGTGGCCCTGGTGCGCCCCGCCGAATTCATCGTGCTTACTTTCCAGCAGCAAATGCCCGGCGGCGCCGCGTAAGCGCCACTCGTTCAGCCACCCATACTCATCCTTACCTTTTAGCAATTTTCACGCATGGCAGACGACGGCAGCGCACAAAGTCAGACCCTTTGGCCCATTACTAAGTTTTATTTCGAAGTAGACGGCCTTGGCGGAGGCATTGGCAATTATTTTCAGGAGGTAAGCGGCCTCGACACCGAAACGCAGATCATTGAGTATCGGCACGGCAACAGCAAAGAGTTCTCCCCCATCAAAATGCCCGGCCTGAAAAAAGTGGGCAACGTGACGTTGAAGAAGGGCATTTTTGTAAAAGACAACAAGTTTTGGGATTGGTATTCCACCATCAAGATGAATACCATGAAACGCGAAACCGTCGTTATCAAACTGCTTGACGAGGCCGGGGCGCCCACCATGACGTGGACCCTGACCAACGCTTGGCCCACCAAAATCCAGGGCACCGACCTGAAAGCCGACGGCAACGAAGCCGCCATTGAAACCATTGAGCTGGCCTACGAAACCCTAACCATCGCCAACGCTTAAACCCGGTGCCTTCCGATTACCCACTTCCGGTCAGCTTTTATTTCCGCCTCCAATTTTCAAACCCCAAATTCGGCGCCTCCGACAACGCCTTTCAAGAGGCGAGTGGGCTTTCCGTAGAGTTAGAAATAGAGGAAGTGCGCGAGGGCGGGCAAAACATGTACAAGCACCGCTTCCCAACGGGGGCCAAGTACGGCAACTTGGTGTTGAAGCGCGGCTTTGTCAGCCAGGGCTCCAAGCTGGCCGTGTGGTGTACCGCCACGACCACGACCGATTTTTCGCGTCCCATCGAAACGTTCGACGTGTTGCTGCATTTGCTGGATGCGTCCGGCGAAGCGCAGGCAACCTGGGCTTTCTTGGATGCTTACCCGGTGAAGTGGAGCTTGTCGGACTTCCGGGCCCAGGAAAATGCGCTCGCCATTGAAACGCTGGAGTTGGCTTACTCCATGTTTCAGCGCGAGTAAGCGCATTTGTTCCACTTCTGTCTTAAACGAAACCCTGCCAGCAGGCTTCGCCGGGTCATCACCCGGCGAAGCCTCTTTTTCTCCACCGACGTTCTCCGCAGTGCTTCTCTATCATTTACCGCATGGCCATTGAAATCCGCGAATTAATCATCCAGGTCACCCTGCACGAAACCTCTCCTGGTGGTGGGCCCGCCGCCGCCGCGCCGCTAAATGGCGCAGCGATTCGGCAGTTGCAGCAAGACCTGACTCAAGAATGCGTGCGGCAGGTACTAACCGAGCTGCAACGCCAGCGCGAGCGCTAAGACCTAGCCCTTAGCCACGCCTCCCCAATGGCCCTCGTTAAGTTGCTGCTGCAAGCCTACTCCGACCCAGGATTCAAAACCAAGGTCGCAGACTACACGGTATTTCTGAACCCGGAATCGTTTTCGCACAAAAGCGAAAACTCTTACGACACTCCTCGGCCACCCGGCAGCCCGGCTGACACGCCTCGTTTCAACTATTCAAGCCTGGGTAGTGTAGATTTCAGCCTGGTGCTCGATGGTACCCGACCCATTGATGGCACCGCGCTCAACGTGAGCGACTCCATCACGAAACTGCGAGCGGTGGTATTCAATTATTCCGGCAAAATTCATAGTCCCAATTACGTGAAGCTCACGTGGGGGCAGTTTATTTTCAATGGCCGGGGCACCTCGTTTAACATCACCTACACGATGTTCCGGCCCGACGGGCGGCCCCTGAGGGCCAAAGTGGACCTCGCGTTTGTGCACTTCATGGATGCCAATGCGGCTGCGCTGACGGCCGACCGGCAATCCGCGGACCTCTCGCACAGGCACTTGGTAAAGGCCGGCGACACGCTTCCGCTGCTCTGTTACCGGATTTACGGAGACGCCCGCTACTACCTGCAGGTGGCTCGTCATAACCAGCTTATTCATTTCAGCCGGCTCGTGCCGGGCACCCTACTGGCCTTTCCGCCCCTTATTTAAACATGGCACTTCCTCCTTCCCCGCTCGTGGTAGCGGGCCTGGCTTCGTTTGAGATAAGGGCGAACGGCAAAATACTCGACGGCATTTACCGGGTGCTCGGGGCCAGTGTGACCACTGGCATCAACAAGATCAGCACGGCCAGCTTTGAGGTCATCGACGGCGATCCAGCCACCGGAAAATTTCCGGTCCTCGACGCCAAAATCTTGCGCACGGGCACCTTTATCAGCATCGCAGCGGGGTACGACAACGTCAACAAGCCGCTTTTTGAGGGCATCATCGTCAAGATCAGCCTTGCTTCACAAGGCGCCCAAGGGATGAAAGTGAACGTGGAATGCCGCGATGCTGCGTTTCTGACCAGTAACGTGAGAAAAAGCAACGGCTTCGAAAACAAGACCACCAGCACCGTTTTAACCGAAATCATTGGTGACTACGGATCTCTACTTACCGGTTCATTTGCAGCCACTGATAAAGTTCACGAGAAGCTCATTCAAAAGGATTGTTCCGACTGGGACTTTATTGTGATGCAGGCGGAAGCGAACGGACAGGTCGTGTTGAATGCGAACGGTAAGATTTCCACCGTGAAGCCTTCAACGGCCAGCCCGGACGTGTTGACGTTGGAATATGGCATAAACGTGTACAGCATCTCGCTCGACATGGACGCCCGCACCCAGTACACCAGTGTAAAGGCCACAGGCTGGAATTCAAAAAAATTAAAAATGGTGGAAGTAACGGCCGCCCCGTCGACGCTTATCACCCCGGGGAGCACGAGCGGCGCAGCGCTTGCGGCGGCCGGCGGCCAAGGCGTCTACAGCGTCACCACCCAGGCTAACGCTGATGTAGAAAATTTAAAAGCATATGTGGATGCAGTGCTTATGAAGCAGACGCTTGCCAAAATCAAGGGCAGCGTTCAAATTCCAGGGACGGCGTTAGCCGTGCCGGCCTGCACCGTTAATTTGAGCCGTTTGGGCCAGGAGTTCAGCGGGCGAAGTTTCGTTTCGGAAGTGAAGCACACCCTGGGCGTGGACTGGAAAACGGATCTCACCTTGGGCATGGACGAGAAATGGTTTGCCCAGACCAAGCAAGAAGTGGCCCCGTCCACGGCTGCGGGCAGCACCTCTCCCCCGGTCAATGGTCTGTACGCGGCCGTAGTTAAGCAAATACAGGCAGACCCGGGGAAAGAATTCAGGGTACAGGTCACCGTGCCGCTGTTTGATGACGCGCTGTGGGCGCGCCTCGCCTTGCCTTATGCCTCGAAAAATGCCGGCCATTTTTTTTATCCGGAGGTGGACGACGAAGTGATCCTGGCTTTTTTTGGAGGAGATGCGCGCGACCCGGTAATTCTCGGCGCCTTGCACAGCAGTACCCGTGCCCCCGCCTACACGCCGGATGCGGCCAATACCAAGAAGGGAATCGTAACGGCCGCCAAGCTCAGCTTGGAGTTCGATGACAAACAAAAAATCCTGACGCTAAAGACGCCGGGCGGCAACAAACTGGTCATCAGCGATGCGGCCAAGGGCCTGACCCTGACGGACGAGCAACAGAACACCATCACGATGGCCAAAGCCGGGATTACACTCGAGAGCAAGTCGACGCTCACCGTCAAGGCGGCCAAGGACCTGATTCTCAAATCCACCGGCGGCAAGGTTATCCTCGCAGCGGCTACCAAGCTGGAAGCCAGCGGCCCACAGGTAAGTATAAGTGCTAAAACCAATCTGGAACTCGGCAGCAAAGCCACAGCCAAATTGCAAGCCACCGGCCCCCTGACAGTCAAAGGTCTCGCCGTGCTCATCAACTGAACTCGAACTGCACCCGGTCCGCTGGTCCCGCTGGCTGGCATACGGGAAAGATCCTTGCTGCCCCACTACCACTTATTCCATCGCTGGCTACATCCATCTATTCTATGCCCCCCGCTGCTCGTATTACCGATTTACACACCTGTCCCCTGCTCACGCCCGGGCTGCCGCCGGTGCCGCACGTGGGCGGTCCCATTTTGGGCCCGGGTTGCCCCACGGTGCTCATCGGCGGGTTGATGGCGGCCGTGCTGGGTGACGTGGCCAGCTGCGTGGGTCCGCCCGACACGTTAACCAAAGGTTCGGCCACGGTGAAAATTGGAGGCAAGCCGGCCGTGCGCATCGGCGACACCACGGCCCACGGGGGCGTGGTAGCCCTGGGGTTCCCGACGGTAATCATTGGCGGCTGAGTGATGATGGACGCGCTAAACTCTTCGTTTCTGGGGCAAGGCTGGAGCTTCCCTCCCCGTTTTGATCCCGCAACCAAGGGCTTGGCCCTGGTGCGGGAAGCGGAGGACATCCACCAAAGTCTGTACGTGCTGCTGCACACCGAACCCGGCGAGCGGGTGATGCAGCCCACGTATGGCTGTGCCCTGCGACAGTTTTTGTTTGAACTGCCCGTTAGCTCCACCCTGGCCCGACTGGAGGAAGAGGTGCGAGACGCCATTCTCCACTTTGAGCCCCGCATCAACGTGGACCAGGTACGGACGGACATCAGCGACTTGGCCAGCGGCATATTGCGCCTGGACGTGAGCTACGTGATTCGGGGCCTTAACAGCCGCAACAACGTGGTGTTCCCCTTTTACCTGCAGGAGGCCACGCTGCTCCCCTCGTCCTAGCGAGCGCCCATCATGGCAGAACCGAATGACGCGATAGCGGGGCAGCGCCGCTTTCGAAGCGGCGGCACTTCGCAAACGGAGCGATTGCCGGCGGCACTCCGGCCCGAGCTGGTGCAGCTCGACGGCCGCAGCCTGCCGGAGCTGCTGGCGTACGTGGCCCGCCTTTCGGAACATTTCCTGTTCTACGAAACTTCCGCGTGGCCCACCCCGCGTGGTTCCTGGTCTTTGTCGCGGCAACGCAGCTTGCTGCTGCTGGCGGTGGTGGCCGATCAAAACAACGTGGGCTTGGCCCAAGCCTATGCGGCCGAATTGCGCCCCCTGCTTGACGCCGCCGCCCCGGCAGGCGCCAAACGCGGGGCGCACCAGCGGCTGCTGCAATTGCTGCGCCGCCAAGCGCTCACGCTCATTGGGTGGGCCACGGCCCACCAGCACAGTGACCAGCACCACCATTTTGCTGAAGCTTTGGCGGCTATGCTGCGGCGCGCGGCGCCGGAGCTGCGCGAAGCCGCTGAGCGTGAGCAGCGGCTTCGCGCAGCCGAAACGCTCATTAACCCTGCCGTACAACTCACCAGCGCCCTCCTCGCGCAGTTGGATGGCCTGGCACGGATTGGGGAACCGCCGAGCACGGGGGCTCCAGCGCAGTCTTTTCCCGCTCCCAACAACTTGGAAGGCGACGATACGTCGTACTTGATGGGAGTGCTTTGGCAGTTGCACCGCGAACAGACATTGCTGGCGGGCGTGGCCAAGCAGGCTCTGGCCGCAGACTTGCAGCTTTCCAACCACCGCCCTGAGCTCGCCCTGCTGGTCGCCTTTTTAGAACTGTACCGGCACGCGCAGCGGGAACTGAACGACATTCCGCGTCGACACCTCAACCATTACTATGGGGAGGTGTTGCGCACCAGGGCGCGCGCCAGCGTGCCGGACCAGACGTACTTGGCTTTTGGCTTGGTAGCGGGGGTGGCCACTCATTGGCTGCCGGCGGGTACGCTGGTGGAGGGGGAAGACACAGCCCAGCAGGTCCAGTTCGCTACGGCCGAAGACGCCGGCTTAGCCTCTTGGCGCGTGGCGGCCCTGGCCACGCAGTACGTGGCTCGGCAGCTCCAACCGGGGCCGGATGCGGAGGGTCCAGTAACGGGCATTTACGCGTCGGGTTGGGTTGACCCTGACGCCGGCCGGGGGCCGGGAGCGGCGGCGGGAGCCGGGTGGCCCCTTTTCGGCGAAGACCAGGGCAGTCGCAAGCCGGCCGACCGTACCCTGCCCGACGCCCGGGTGGGGTGGGCTTTGGCCGGACCGGCGCTGGAGCTGCCGAGTGGCCACCGGGCCATCACCGTGCGGGTGCAGGCGGCAGCAGCAAGCTTTGCCTCATTCCGGCAGTTATTGGAAAACGCCCAGCAGGATTTAGGGCGGGCGGGTGAGATGCTGTTGGCGGCCACTTTTCGAGTAGAAGTGACGGGGCCTGAGGGCTGGTGCCCGCTCACGGTTCAGCACGTGGTGTTGGAAGAGGACACTCAGTCCGTGTGTTGGCGTCTGGCGCTGGGGCCTAATCAACCCGCCACCAGCGGCTACGATGCCGCTTGCCACGAAGGTAATTTTGCCACCACTTGGCCCGTGCTGCGGTTTGTGCTCAACGGCTACAGCCCGGCTTATGCGTATAGTTTTTTTGCCGTACTGCTTCCTGCGTCCATCACCTTGGGCATCGAAGTTGATCGGGTGGCGGCAGTTGCCTTGCGCAACCCGTTGGGCGAGGTTGACGAGGCCACGCCTTTCGCTCCTTTTGGGTCGCAGGCCCGTGCGGGCGACTACCTGCTGATCGAAGCGCCGGAACTGCGGGGCAAAAACCTCCAGCACGTGAAGCTGGAATTTGCCTGGCAACATCTACCCCCGCAAGGGTTTGCCGCCTATTATTCGGGTTACGGGTTACCGTTCACCAACGACAGCTTCCGCATCAGCACCGCCTACCGGGACGGAGGACGCTGGTGCACCGGCGCTGGTACGGCCGCCGATCAGCCCTTATTTGCACCGGCGTACGCTCATTCGCCCCTGGCCGCTACCACAACGGTACGCCTCCCGCAGCTGGGATACCTCGACGGCGCCGAGGCCGGGCAATTGCGCGTGAAGCTGGTCGCACCCGCGGCGGGCTTCGGCGCCGATGCTTATCCCACGGCGCTGGTGGAAGCGGCGCATCACAACGCCCGCAACCCCAAGCAGCCGCAGCCCCTGCCGGGGCCGCCGTTTGTGTTGCTCGCCCGTAAGCTGCAAATAAGTTACGGTTTGGAAGAAGTTACTTTTCCCTCCCGCGGTCCTGCCGTGGTCGGAACCCAATTCTTCCACCTGCACCCTTTTGGCGCCGGTGAGCCTGCCGCAGGCCCCGTCGGGCTCTTACCTGAACTTCCCCACGAGGGCACTCTCTTTGTGGGCCTAACCGAGGAAGCCAAAGGTCAAATCGTCAGCGTAGTGCTTGAACTCACTCTGCCCCAGGCGGGCGAGGACGGCTCCGCCAAACGCCCACTGGCCCCGGTCCACTGGGCGTATTTGCACCAGGATTCGTGGGTGCCCATCGCGCCGGCCCCGCACTTGGCCAACGGGCTGGCGGGCGTTGCCAGCAGCTGCGCCGTGGAAGTAAAGCTGCCCGCCGACCTGCTCCCCGAATCGCGGCAATTACCGGGGAGCTTGTGCTGGCTGCGAGCCACGGTCGCGGCCGGGGCCGATAGCTTTGGCCCCGTCAGGGCCATCCATACGCAGCTGGTCCGGGCGGTGCGGGTAACCCCAGGCCTTGCCTCCCCTCTGCAGCGGGATTCGCTGCCAGCCGGCATCCTCACGCGCCTGAGCGGCTCCGTCCCCCAGATTGGAACGGTCAAACAGCCTCTCCCGTCGTTTGGTGGGCGCCCCGCCGAGGACGAGGCGGCTTACTACCGTCGGGTGAGCGAGCGCCTGCGCCATCGCAACCGGCCGGCTACGCCCACCGACTATGAACATTTGATCCTGGAGCTATTTCCGGAAGTGCACAGCGCCAAATGCCTGCGA
The DNA here is from genome assembly GCF_036388155.1 of Hymenobacter sp. Lineage (NCBI taxonomy): Bacteria > Pseudomonadati > Bacteroidota > Cytophagia > Cytophagales > Hymenobacteraceae > Hymenobacter > Hymenobacter sp. Next base: position 40,541 of record NZ_DASVSI010000048.1, read on the forward strand.
GCGGGGCAGTTGCCGGGGAAGCGGGTGCCGGGCCACCTCGTGCTCGTGGTGCTGCCCCAAGCCGACGCCGTACCGGGCATGACCTTGCCATTGTTTGGGGCGGGAAAATTGATCGAAATGAGCCAGGCCCTCCAACCGCTGGTTTCCCCTGCGGTGCAGCTGGAGGTGCGCAATGCCACGTACGAACTCATCCAGGTGCGCTGCCTGGTAATCTTCCAGCCGCCAACACCGGGTGAAAACCGCCTCGATTATCCCCAGCAGCTGCAGCTGCAGCTGGCGCAGGTGCTCTCCCCCTGGCGGCAGGAGGACCCGCAACGCGGCGGTTTTCACCACCACGTGACCATGTCCAACGTCCTTGCCCACCTGAACCGCCAGCCTTACGTGGCGGCCGTCACCGGTCTTTCCTTGGTGAAAACCGCCCTTATTGAAGGAACTCATCGATTTTACGACTCCGCGACCGCGGCATACGCGCAAGCCGAGGTGCGCCCTTCGGTGCCGTGGGCGGTGCTTGCGCCCGCGCCCTTCCACCTGCTGAGCGAACGCCAAGGCAGTTTCGCGCCGGCTGACCTGACCCAAGTCGCGGTCACGACGGGAATTGGCGATTTGCGCGTGGGGGGCGGATTCATTGTTGCCGATCCCTTTTGAGGGGCACCCATCCTTTATTCACTTCCGTAACCCGCCGCTGCCGAGTTGCTTTTTGACGTTTCTAGCCCTCCTAAATTCATGGCCTCTACCTCTTCCAAACCCACCAACGTGCACAGCCGCAAAGTCCTGAAAGGGTACTTCCTCAGTGGCAACATGCCCACCGAGCAGCATTTTGCCAGCCTCATCGACTCCGCCGTAAACCCGATGGACGACGGGTTCAGCCTGGCCCCCGAATACGGCTTGCAACTGGCGGCCGACAAGGAGCAAAATCGACTGGCCTCCTTTTATCCCACCCTTGGCGACGTTGACGCCAACAACCCGGCGTGGTTTGTCGAGCTGGCCCCGGCCAGCGCAGAAGCCTCCAGCCTTAGCTTTTCGGAAGCCCAAGCCTTGGCCGACGCGCCGGATGCCGCCCGCACGGGCACAAGCCGCCTGCATCTGGCCGCGGGCGGCCACGTGGGCATTGGCACCACCGATCCGCAGCAGCAACTCGATGTGCGCGGCTACGTGGCCAGCCACGGCCGGGTCGGTACGTACGCCGATGACCCGCAGAACCCGCGCACGGAGGTCCCCGCCGACGGGCAGTGGCATCCCATTTTGACCAACCTCGATGGCCTGCATGCCTTCGAAATAGTGGCGGCCGCCAGTGGCGCCAAGGGCCGTGGTCGCTACGCCCTCACGCACGCGACGGCCCTCAGCGCCTTTGGAAAGTCGAATAGTCGCATATTTCGCAAGAATGCGTGGTTTTGGGGCTGGTTTCAGAAAATTCAATTTCGCTGGACCGGCGAGCTGCATAAATATGGCCTTGAGATGCGCACGGCCAGCTCATTTGGCGCCGGCAGCTGCATTGTGTACCACATCACGCACTTGTTCGGCGACTCGTGTCCAGGGCACGGCGAACCGCTGCCGGGGCAGGAAGACCAATTGGCTCCCAGGGCGCAAGCATCGTAGTCGTGGCGCCTTCGTTTGATACCATCCAGCACGACCAAGGCTTGCCGCCGGGGCAAGACTTTGGGCAACTCCGCGCCGAGGGACTGGCCTTGCTGCAGCGATTGAGCGGCCAACTGTGGACCGATTACAACCTGCACGACCCCGGCGTGACCATCCTGGAGGCTCTTTGCTACGTGTTAACCGACTTAAGCTCCCGGGCCAGTCAACCCATCCCGGACCTACTAGCCACTGGCGCGGGCGGGGACCCGCCGGGCACTTTCGTGCCGGCCCACGAGGCCTTTGCCACCCACCCAATGACGTGTCGCGATTACGAGCGTCTGCTACTGGACTTGTTCCCTCACACCATAAAAAATGCGTGGGTGAGCCCACTCCCCGGGGTTGACGGCCAGCCCGGGGCCCCAGGGCACCATCAAGTACAGTTGGAGCTTCACCCGTCCTTCTACGAATCAGCGCAGGAAGCAGAGTTAGAACGCCTCAGCATTCAGTTTGGGGAGGTCCTCCACACGTTACGCAATCTAGGCGAAGTATTTGCCCGGCCCATGATTTTGCGGCCCCTGGCCATCACGGTGAGCGGCAGCCTGGACCTATTGCCGGGCTACCACGCCGAACGGGTGCTGGCCCAGGTGCTGGCCGCCCTGGCGGAAGCCCTGGCCCCACAGCCCACTTCCGCCAGCCTGCACTTGCTGAGCGCGCAGGGGCGTGCCGCGGAAGACATCTTCGCCGGTCCCGTGGCCGCGAATCGTCTGCTGATGGAGGATGCGTTGCCTCGGCGGCGGCCCATCGTGGAAATCAGCGCTCTACTTCGGCGCATTGCCCTGGTGGATGGCGTCCGGCATTTGGGTCAGCTCCGGCTGCATTGCGCGGGTGACCACGGCAGCACGGTGGAGGCCGATCAAGTACAAGTACCCGACGGGATGATCCCCCAACTGCAAGCAGCGGCGAGCTACGACCGACTCGTGCCCAGCCAGCTGGGGGTGCCGCTGCGGCTCAACCGGAGCTTGGTGCTCAACGAATTTGAGCGCCTGCTGCAAGGCGCCCGGTACGTGGGGGGCGCCACCAGCCAGCTGCTCGAGCAGCGCCAGTTCGTCAACCCCAAGGGCACCTACCAGCACTTCGGCCGCTACGATTCTGTGCAGCACCTGTTCCCGGCCCTTTACGGGGTGGGGCCGGAGGGGCCACCGGTAACAGCGGACGCCGAGCAGCGCGCTTCGATCATGCAGCTGAAAGGGTATCTGCTGCACTTTGAGCAGGTCATGGCCGACTTCTGCTCCCGGCTGGAAAATGCAGGGCAGTTTTTCTCCATCTCCCCGGCCAAAGCCACCGACCACACCCTACTTTACGACGTCCCGTTTGTGGCGCCGCTGCTGAGCGGCACAACGGTGTCGCCTGAGGAGGCCTGGGGCCAGGACTCCGCGGCGGTCGCTCGGTGGCAGGCCTACCAGGCCGATGGCTTCAATGCCTACGCGCGGGCCCTGCGGCCGACGGCGGAGCAACGACCCGGCCGTCTGCACCGGCGTTATGTACTGCTTACGCATCTGCTGGCCCGGTTTGGCTATACTGTGCAGCTACAGGCGCCTCCCGAAATTGCAGACGAACACGTCCAGGAATACCTGATCACCGCCTACGAACGGCTGCTGACCCACCTGCACCCCGCTACCTACAACCGCACCCGGGCCCGGCTGCCCCTGCTGGCCGCTCCCACCCCCACGGCCGAGGCCGAATCCGGGGTGGAGTTTTTCCTGTTCCTGCTCACCGGCCTCGAATCCATCCCCCGCCGCTGGGCTCGCCAGCAAGCACTGGCCCAACTCGAAAGTCAGGTGCAGTGGCAAGAATCCGAAGAAGCTCTTTCCGCCGACCGTCCCCGGCTGCGACTGCAGTTGGACCGGCCTCCCTCCGTGCCGTTTCCGGAAGTGTTGGCCGCCTTCCGGACCCAATTACAGTTGCCCGGCTGGCACGCTTCCCCCAGCGGGCTGCTTCGTCCCGGGCCGCCAGCCGCTGCTGAAGCCACCACCTCCCTGCCGGCCCATTCCGCGGTTACCGAAGCCGAATGGCTGTGCGAACCCAAAGCCCCCAGTGGCCCTCAGCCCCAGGCTTCGGCCGACCTGTTTTCTCAGTTGAGCCACTATGTGCAGGAACTGGGTGCCCAATTGGTGCGCGTGAGTCTGCTGGACCACTTGGTGCTCAAACCCTGGCCCAAGTCTGATGCCGTGGGCGAAGCGCAAGCGGGAGATTTCGACTTCTTCCACTGCCAGATCACGGCGTTTCTGCCGGCTTACGCTCCCGCCTACGACCAGCGCGCCACCGGCACTACCGGTGACTACGCCGAGGCCCGGGCTTACTTGGAATACCTCATCCAGCAGTACACTCCGGCGCACGTCCTGCTGAACCTGGTGTGGCTAACTTACCCGGAGATGCGCGAGTGGGAAGCCTTGTACACTTTGCTCGTGCCCGCCAGTGGCTTGCTCAACGCCACGGGCAAATCCGACCCCACGTTGCGGGTCATTCAGGACGAAGTGCGCGCCTTTGTGGAGCTGCACCTGGCCAAGGCTACTTTCTAGCGCCTTGATGCGACCCACCGCCACCATCCAGCAAGTGCGCTTCGAGCTGCACGCGCCCAATACGCCGCCGGCCCGCCAGCTGCCCGAGCGCCTGAGCCGCCTTCACCACGACCAGCTAGCCGCCGTGCTGGCTGAAGAACTTGGGCACTACCCCCCCGGCGGCCCGGCGGTGCGACTCGCCCAATTGGTAGTGGTGGTGCCGCCCCTGGCCCCCGACCGGCTGGAGAAAGACTTGCCCGAGGCGCTGCGCGGAGCCCTGCGCTCGGCCCTGGCCGCCCTGCCGGCTGGTTCGGCTCAGTCACCTGTGCCGCCCGGGGAACCGCTGGACCCGCTGGCCTATTTTCTGCTGCACGGCGCCCTACCCTGGAGCGCCTCGGCCCCGCACTTTGACGCCAACGAGGCCCTGCGCGAGGCCCTGCGGTACCGGCCGGGCGCATTGCGGGAGCTGCTGCGCCGCGTGGGCGCCGCCGAGGCCGTGCGCCAGCGCCTGGCCCGCCAGCTCAGCGATGCTACGCTGGGGCTGCTCATTGGGCTACTGGAACCCGTTCACGCGCCTTTTATCAAGGACTACATTGCGCAGACCCTGGCCACGCACCAACGCCATGCCTTGCTTCCCATTCCGGAAGCCGATTTGCGGGTAGTCGTGTACGAGTTGGTGCTGGCCGACCTGCTCTTGCGGTGGCACACTTCATTTGCTCGCCAAACTTTTTTGGAAAAGCAACTCCGCGGAATGGCCGCACATTATAACCTGGTCTACGACGAGCTTTTGCAGCGGCTCGCCGCAACGCTGGTGGGTCAATTAGCGCCCACCACGCTGACCACCACTTTGCAAGCGCTGCAGCGAGAGGCCCATCCAGCCAATGCAGCGGCCAGGGTAGAGTCAACCCCGGCGGCTTCCAAGGGAAAACTCGAACAACAGGGGACCACGGCCCATTCGGCCCTCACGCACTATTTGCGCTTGGGCTACTTGCCGCACACGTGGGACCCGCACTTCTCGCTGGACGAGCTGAGCACCGAGCTAACCGGCGTGTTGCGGCAGGGGCGCGGCGCTCTGCACCGGCTGATGCAACCAGTTGGATATGACGCTGCGGCATATTCCTTGGCTCACCGGTTTCCATTGGCCATTAGCCAGCAGTTCGTGCACCTGCTGGCGCCGGGCCAAACCCGCGCCTTTCTGACGCTGCTGTCCCAACTGACGACGCAGGCCCGCTGGCCCCCCAACAGCCAATCCGTGTACGAGAAGAAGTTGTGGCAGGAAGGGTTACGGCATTTGCTAAACACCGAGCGGATGGCCCGCCCCCCCGGACCCGTGCAGCGGTGGCTGCCTCAGCACCCGGAATTATTGGCCTTGACCGCCTCATCCACTGACAACGCAACTTCAGCAGCGGCAAGTGACTGGGCGGTGGGTCCGCTAAACGGCGCGGGCGAAGCTGACCCAGTCAGCAGCGGCGCTGCTTTTTTCACCTACTTGTTACACGGAGCTTCCAGCCGCGAAGCGTTGCAAGCCGGGCAACTGCAGGCGATGCGCCAAACCCTGCATCGGCTGCTCCAGCAAGACGCGCAGCCCTTACTAGCCTTTCTGCGGCAGCATCGGGCCAGTGCTCCCGTGCTGCGCCATATCGGAATGCTCCTGGACTTCGATAGCTTGGTGGCACTCGTGACGAAAGCACGAACCGCTCGGCCGTGGTACCTGGCAGGCCCGACAGCCCAGGCGCTGGCGGGCCTGCTGGCCAACGACACCTCCACGACGGCCCATCCGCCGCAAGGGTGGTTGCGCGCGGCCTTCTTGTATTTTCACTTGCAGGGCAACGGGCAGCCCCTTGCCCTGGCTGCGGTTGAGGCCTGGCCAATGCTACAGAGCCATAAGCTGCCGGCCCGCGCCGTGCGGGTGTGGCTTTTGCGGCGGCTGGCGCGGCACCCCGGGGTGGCACAAGTCCCCTTTTTTGCCTGGTTGCTCAATGCTGCCAGCCGGCGGCTGGCGTCTACGGGGCAGCCGTTGGGCCTCGCAACCGGGAAAAACAGCGAAGACCTGGCTTCCCGGACCGAGCGACCGGCCTTGCAACAAATTGCTGCCTCTGGGGGCGAGTTCAGCAGCGGGCAAGACCTTGGGCAGCGCAACCACGTGCGTGGGCTGACGCCCTCAACCCTCGGCTTTGGCCCCCGCCAAACGGAAAGCACAACCCCATTTTCCGCTGCGACCGGATACGAGTCCGCTAGTCATTCAAAGCCCCATTCAAGCGGCCTGCAAAGCCGGTCCACAATTCCTGCTTTCTGCCTGTTGCCGATTACAGCAGTGTCGCTCGCTTCCTTTCAGGCATCTGCATCGTGGCGCCCGGCCGGCACCCGGCCGGCAGAAGCCTTTGAATTGCTGCTGGCCCATTTGCTGAGCGGAGCCGCCATTGGCAGCAGCGCCAGGAGGCGGACCATGTTCAAGCTGGTACTCGCCGAGCAGCCGGGAGCGCTGCGAGCCGTGCTGCGCCGCCACGGCCCGGCCGCGGGAGCCATGGGCGGGCGGCTGGCCCGCCTGGCCACGTTTGTGGAACTGGCGCAGCTCGTTCCGACGCCGGCCGGAGCATCTGGCCAGCTGCCGGTGGGGCGGCGGGCCCTCGCGGCGCTCGACGCGCTGGCGGGCGCCGACACCACCCAGGTACCCGCGGGACTACTGTTTCTGAAGGTGGCTTTTCTCTCGTTTCATACGCCCGCTTCTGGCGGGTCCTTTTCCCGGCGCGATGCCCAGGGCCAGGCGGCCAGGCAGCGCTTGCCCTGGCGGGCGCTGTTGGAGCAAATCGCCCGGCTTCGGCGGCGGGTACCGGCCTTGGCCGCCACGTCTTTTTTCGCCCGGCTGTGGGCCTTTACCCCTGGCCAGCCGCTAGCCGGGCACTTTGGTACGGCTGCGTTTTCGGGCACTTTTCCGGGCGAACAGCTTGCGACGGGTGGCGTTTTTACAGAGGCTCCAGGAGCACCTGTTCAGGCCGCCGGGCCAGCCAGCCCACTACGAACGACTCAGGCTTCCGCCGCGGGGCCACCTGTGGAAGCGGCGCAGGAAGGGCTGTTTTATTACCTGTTGCACGGCCAATCTCCGTGGTGGGAGGGCGCGGCCCCGGCCCCGGCGGCACTGCGCCGCACGTTGGCCCACACGGCTCGTCAGCCGCTCACGCAAGCCTTCTTGAAGCGCCACGCGCTCCAAAGCTCCGTGCGGCGCCGGCTAGCCCAACTGGCTGATTTTAGCTTGCTTCACACCCTGACGGCAGCTACCGGGCCGGGCCGCCAGCAGCGCCAGCTGCTACGCCCCGCCTTCGCTCGCCTCGACCAGTTGCTGCGGGCCCTGCCGGGCGGCAGCCAGTCGCGGTTTCACGTGTTTCTGCGCGAAGCTTACCTAGCCGCTACCCTAGCCAGCCCAGCAGCGGGCACCCAGCTGGGCCTCATTCGCAAAGCGGCCACGGCCGCGGGGCTGTCGTGGCGAAGTAGTCTACACCGCGTGGGCCACTTGCTGCGTCAGATACCTTCCCTGGCCGCTGACCCTTTCTTTGCGTTGTTGCTCCGGCACTACCTGAACGCCCCTGGTCCCCGGCCTACGCCCCGGCTTGCTCCGGCTGTTGCCACCGACCCGACTAGCTCAGACAAAGCAACTTTGTGGTCCGCACGGCCAATACACTTGCCCGCCAGCTGGCAGGTGAGTTCAGCGGCAGTGCTTGCGGCCGACATTCTGGAGCACTACTTGCGCACGGGCCAGCTACCCGCCGCCCACTCCGGTGCTCAGTCCGGGGAGTTGATAAGGGCCTTGCTGCGGGCCCCTGATGCCGGCCTGCGAGCGCGCCTGCGGCCCTATCTGGACGGCACTACGGCCCGGCACCGGCTGGCCGCCGTGGTGCCGTCGACCACGGAGTTTTTGTCCTTGCTGCGGTGGCTAGCACCGGCGGCGTACCAGGCCCTGGCCGGCATCGTGCGCGATTGGCTGCGGCTGCAAACCGTCGGCCTGGTTCAGTTTGGCAAATCGCCGGCCGATTTGTGGGTGGCCGTCCTGGCCCTGACATCGGCCAAAGCGTCCTTGCCAGCCCACGCCCGAGCCGCCGCGTTGGTAGAAGCGCTGGTGCGCGGCGAAAGCGCCCTGACGGGCCGCCCGCCCGCTGGCAAGCCCGGCTTGGGGGCAGCAGGCCATCTCCGGACGGCCGCCGGGCTGGCCTTCGCCCCCAATGGCCAGTCGGTGCCCGAGGCCCTGCGCCTGTTGCGCCTGATTCAGCGCAGCCACCTGCGGCTATTCAGCTACCTTGCCGCTCTGCTGGCCGCCCTGCTGAAGCCGACCGAAAAAGCGGCACCGATTACGCCGGCGGCACCGGCTGCCGCTACCCCACCATTGGCGCGCCCACGCCCCCTTATGCGCCCCAAGCCCCTGCCACCCGAATTGCAGCCCGAAGCCGCCACATACATCGCCAATGCCGGGTTGGTGCTGGTGTGGCCCTTCCTCACCACGCTGTTTGAGCGGCTGGGCTACGTGGCAGAAAAGCAATTCATAAGCATCGAGCAAACCACCCGCGCCGCCTACCTGCTGCAATTTCTGGCCACCGGCGAAGACCAGCCGCCCGAACACCTGCTCACCCTCAACAAGCTGCTGTGCGGCGTGGGCCGCACCCTGCCGCTGGTGCGCGAGCTGCCCCTGACCGACGACGAAAAAGCCACCGGCGAAAGCCTGCTCGGAGCCTTGATGGCCCAGTGGGGCAGCGCCTTCAAAAACACCAGCCTCGCGGGCCTGCGCGAAACTTTCTTGCAGCGCGGCGGCAAGCTGGTGTGGGCCGATGACCGGGTCACGCTCATCCTCGAAACCAAAACCGTGGACATCCTGCTCGACCAGCGCCCCTGGTCCATTGCCCTCATCAAATTGCCCTGGATGCCCCTGCCCCTCTACGTAACATGGCGCTAAAACCTGCTTCCCCCGCCGCCCTCGGCGCGACCCTGGCCCGCGAGCTCGACTGGCTGGCGGCCGTGCTTGATGCCCGCCTCAAGCTCTACTTCGAGCACGGCTCCCCGGTGGCCGCCGTGGAAGACCTGCCCGCCCCCGAGCTGCCACCTGCCCCGACCGATGTCTACGGCCAGGTGGTGGCCCGCAAAAAGCTGGGCTGGGCCGAGCGCCTAGTGCTGGCCCTGGCGCTGGCCCCGCACCTGCGCCCGCAGCTGCTCGACCCGCTCTTCGCCCGCAACGCCACTTACGACCGCGCCTTCACCGAGTTTGGCGGCCTGCGGGGCAAGCACCACCCCGGCTTCCTGCCCACCGGCGAAACCGCACTCTTCCTGCTGGCCGGCGACGACCTGACCGCCCGCCTGCCCCACCAGGCCCGCCTCTGGAGCACCTCGCCCCTGGCCACGGCCGGCCTCGTGCACCTCGCCCCCACTGAGCCCGGCGAGCCCGCCCTGGGCGGGGCCCTCACCGTGCCGCCCGATGCCCTGGCCCGCCTCACCACCGGCCGGCGCACCAGCCCGCAGTACGGCCCCGACTTCCCCGCCCAGCGCGTGACTACGCCCCTCACCTGGGCCGACCTCGTGCTCGACGACACGGTGCTTGACCAGCTGGAGGAAATCAAAACCTGGCTCGTGCACCAGAAGGACATCATGCAGGACCCGCACCTGCGCCGCCACCTCAAGCCCGGCTTCCGGGCCCTGTTCTACGGCCCGCCCGGCACCGGCAAAACCCTCACCGCCTGCCTGCTGGGCCAGGCCACCGGCCACCGCGTCTACCGCGTCGACCTCTCCATGATAGTGTCCAAGTACATCGGCGAGACGGAAAAGAACCTGGCCCGCGTATTCGACACTGCCGCTCGCCGCCGCTGGATTCTGTTCTTCGACGAGGCCGATGCCCTGTTTGGCAAACGCACGGAAGCCAGCTCCTCCAACGACCGCCATGCCAACCAAGAAACAGCCTACCTGCTCCAGCGCATCGAGGATTTTCCCGGCGTGGTCCTGCTGGCCTCCAACCTAAAAGGCAACCTGGACGCCGCCTTCAGCCGCCGCTTCCAGGCCATGGTGCACTTCCCGCTGCCCGGCCCTGAGGAGCGCGAGCGGCTGTGGCAGCAAGCCTTTGGCGGGGCAGTCAGAGTAGCTCAAGACGTGAAGTTTTCCGACTTAGCCGAGCAGTACAAGCTGGCTGGCGGGGCTATTATCAACGTATTGCGCTACTGCGTACTAGCCAGCTTACAAGAAGGGCGTGCTATGAGTCTTGCTGACATAAGGCGAGGCAGCGAGCGAGAATTAGCAAAGGATGGCAAAACTTTGTATAGTAATAATAAATAATTTGCTGTTACTCATTACTGGGTTAGTTACTAAACACGGCCTTCAAGATGGGAAACTGAATAAACTGATACAGCAGTATAGTTTGAATCCATCATCCTCACAGAGCGTACAGCGTATGTTATACGGCCAAAGAATATTACAGGCTGTGCATTACCGTCAGTAAATTCCCACCCAGATAGTTCTATTTCACTATCGTGAATATTTCCTTGATTATTATCAAGGAAATAATTTAATTCATTTCTTTGCCTGATCTCCTCGGCAAAAGCATCTTTATTAGCGGCATTTATTACTGTACAGACCGGTACTGCCCTTCTTAAATTTATCTGATTCGCCTCATCTAAATCAGCAGCAAAATGATTTTGAACAAACAGGTCATCCAAAAGCTCATCAGCTGAAAAGCCAGCCCAATCAATTTCTGCATCAGATTCATCATCTGATTCAGACTCATCATTAATCGCGTCCATACCATTAAAACCACCAAAAATTGGTTTGCTCATTTTTTGGATAAGTTTCTGTGTAGGTCCTTTTTTCTTCAGAGTTTCTTCTGAAATGTTTCCGTCCGCGTTACTAACAAAAGCAAGGGCATCCCCTCCTATCCCATCTGCCTCCTTTTCCAACCCTGCATCATCATTCACGTTTACCCCGCCCTTCATCTGTATCGTAGTCTTTACCCGTCCCTGCTTCTGCTGCACCACATGCCACGCCTCGTGCGGCAAGTGCTTCTCCTGCCCCGGGGCCACGTGAATGTCCGTGCCCTGCGCGTAGGCATGGGCTTGTAGCTGCGCCGGCTTGGCCGAGTTGTAGTGCACCTGCACGTCATCGAGCGAGTAGCCGGACAGGTTTTCCACCCCCGCTTTCAGGTTGTCGGGCAAGCCGGTCATGTTCTTGCGCGGCGCTAGCGCTTCGGCTTGCTGGCGCTGGGCCACTTGCCGGGGGCTGGCGTCAATAGCTTCCTGCGCCTGCCGCTGGGCCACGGCCACGGCGCGGTTGTCCACCATGGCCGCGCCTTTGCTGGTAGCAGGTGCATCTACTTTGTCAACGGTAGCACGGGGGGCGGCAGATTTCATGAGCGCGGGGCCGCCCAAGCGGCTGGTTAGGGGCGGGCAAGGTACATTGCGCGGCCCGTATTGCTCTCCAAATCGTTCTCAACCTGGCAAACTTGCAACAAGTTGCCTAATTGTGGTTTAGGTTTGCTGCCACTGCGGCGGTTCGGAGTGCTATTTCCTCCGGGCAAATCCTGGTTTTCTGTTCTTGCCTGGCTTGCTGCCTACACGGCGACTTTGGCCGCGTGGGCCAAGCTCTATTCTACCGTCTGATGCTCAAGGCCTGGTTTCTGCTCGTTTTTGTCAGCCTGCTTTTCGTGGGCCCAGTTACTGGCCAGAGGCCCTCCCTGCAAGACCCAGCCTTGTATACCGCCGCCCCGCAACCGGCTTGGCCAGCGGCCAAGGAGGCGCGGCCAGTGGCCTACAAGCTCAGCCCTGGGGTGTCGGTGTTCGGCTGGCTGCCCTACTGGCTGCCCGACAGCACCTACGGGCACTACAATTACTCGCTGCTCTCGCACGTGGCCTACCATGGCTACCAAGCCAACTCCAAGGGCGAGCTGCTGCTGCCCACCGGCAACCCCGCCGCCCTGGTGCAGGCGGCCCACCAGAGCAAGGCAAGCTGCAAGGTGCTGCTCAGCATCAGCTACCAAGAGCCGGCGGCGGGCGCCAGCCTCTTCGACACCACCCACACGGCCCAGCGGCAGGCCCTGGTCCAGGGCATCGTGGCGCAGGTGGGCAAGGCCAAAGCCGACGGGGTCAACCTGGATTTTTCGTTTACGCGCCGCGCCGCCGCGCCCAAGCGCTATGGCCCGGCCGAAGCAGCTCGTCTGCAAGCGAGCCTGCAAAAGAAGCTCGTGGCCCTGGTGCAGGCCCGCGAGCAGATTCGGGCCGATAGCATTCGTTTTTTCAATGTGCAGCAGCAGCAGGAGCTTGCCCAGCTCGCGCCGCCCAGCGCGGACCCAAAAAACAAGGCCCCCGACAAAAACCTGAAACCGCAGGAAGCCGCCCTGGGAAAACGAGCTAAGGCCCACCAAAAAAACCTCGCCCGCTACCACGGCGAGCTGGCGGCCTTCGAGCAGCGCATGGCGCCCCCGCGGGCTGTGCTGCAAGACTTCGTGGAAGACCTGGTGCAGGTGCTGCGTCAGCAGAACCCCGCCTACGTCCTCACCCTCACCGTGCCGGCCGTGGACAGCGCGGCCGCCTACACCCGCCTCGCCGATTTGGCTCCGCTGGTGCAGCTCTTCGTGCTGGAAGCGTATGACTACACCTCCCCGCGGCCGGTGGCCCCGGGGCCCATTGCCCCCCTGCGCACCCAAAACGTGTGGGGCCAGTCCTCGATAGAAACCTCCCTGCGCTACTACCAAAGGGGCGGAATACCGCCAGCCCAGTTGTTAGTGACGTTTGCCCAGGTCGGCAAAGTCTGGCGGGAAGTGCCGTCCAGCCCGGCCTCCCCAGCCAGCCGCAAGCCATCGCTTCGCAAGCTGCCGCCCGCCCCTTTCCGGTACGTGGCCAACCACGTGTGGCAAACATGGCCAGTGCAAAGCAAAACCCTTGACGCGGCCAGCGGCAGCGTGTACGTGCGGTTCAGGACCAATCCGGATTCGGCCGCCGCTGGCCTGGCGCCAGTTCACCTGGAGGGCCGGGTGGACGACGCCCTGGCCCTGGCGGCCAAGTACCAGTGGCTGCGGCAGCAGGGCTTCGGCGGGGTCGGCATCTGGGCCCTGGGCTACGAGGCCGATTCGACCACGGCCGAGCCCCTTGTTCGGGCGGGCTTGGTTCTAGCTCCGCAGAGGGCTGGGGTTGCCGCTAAGCGGGCTCAGCCCGCACCTCAAGTGGAAAAGAAAGCTTCCATATTGCACGGTCTCCTGGAAGGGCATGAGCAGGCCAACATCATACTTTTCATTCTGGCTTTAATGCTTGGATTCGCCCTTCTGGGCTTTGGGTTCGGCATTGCGCGCAACCTTCGCCACATCCTTCCCTTTCGCACCCGACTCGTGAGGACTGGCCTGCTACTTGCCCTCGGGCTAGTGATTTTCAGCACCTATGTGCTGCTGTTGGTAGAACCCGATAAAAACAAGCTCTTGGCCCGGGGATTTCCCCTCGTGTGCATGCTCGTCGTCGTGCTTGTCTACAGCAATTTACGCCCTCCCCGCGCGCAGCCCTAACCCGAGGGGCATGGGACTGCCGTTTCAAAGGTCTTCTGGCAATTTGTCCACGAGCAGGCGTGCTCCCGCGGAGGAGAATCGGGCCACGTAGCACCCCACAACCGAAAGGCAGTAGAGCAGGATTAGCTGGTTAAAGTTGATTGCCGGTGCTGAGCTGCCTGCTTCGTCTGCCGTCAGGACAGCAGTACCCGATGAACCTTCCGACGAGCTGTGTAGAATATTGGTGACATCGGGAATGGTATAATCTGACTCTAAAAACTCGTTCAGTCCCCACGCCAAGGGAATGGAGACAAGTAATGCAGCAACCAGCCATAGTATCTCCCGGGCAGTTATTTTCATTCCAGACAGGCATTTTAAAATTCTCCGCCAATTACGCTCTTTAAATGGTAGCGCACTTGGGTGATGCCGTTACCGAACAGCCCGCGCAAGCTTTTTTGCTTATGAGTGCTCACGCTTGCTACGAACCTTGTATTGGCCGGAAAGAGATACAGTTGCGCCAGCAATAGGCCAACTGCTTACGGCCGTTTCTGGAGATAGCCTCCCCCGAGTTGAAAGCAGGTTGTAAGGTGCATGTGGCAGGGAAAAATGCGTCAGTCGTTACTTGAACCGCCACCATGATTCCGGCCCTGATTCCTTTGTGATGCAGTTGGTCAGCCCGGGACTGTTTCCCCGGCGGGCTTGACGGTACGGCCAAGGGCAAAAGAAAAGCGGGCCACCCGGGGTAGCCATTCCTGGTAGAGCTCGGGGACCAAGGGAAAATCAATCCGGTTGACGAGCCGCGCTACTTTATCGCCAACGGTTGATTCGTCGAGAGAAGGCTCCGGGGTCGGGTCGTCCACCCAGGCTTTGCGCATGTCGCGGCCGGCGGCGGCATGGTCCTGCAGACGCGGAAAGAGCGCGGTGGCTTCCTCGGGACAACCCACCAAAAAAGCCAGCAAGGCCATGGGCACGCGAAACGTCCCGGGCGCGGCGGCGGTGCCCTCGAACTGCTGCAGGTCTTCCCGCCGCAGGGCCGCTTTGAGCAAGCGGTAAATGTTGGCAAAACGCTTGGCGGCGCGCGGGCTGGGAATGAATTCGTAGAGGCTTTCGGCAAACTGCGCTTCCCAGGGCTGCATGGTAAGCGCTTCAACCGCCACGGCAAAAGTGGGAACGGCCGGGCGCTCCGTCACCGGTTCAGGACTAGGCGACGGGGCGAGTTCGCGAACTGGCGCAGCCAAGGGCGCGGTAAGCCCGGTCGGCGTGGCGGAAGCGGGCTCCGCAGCGGCCAGGACCGCGGGCTCTTCCGCGGGGGCAACCGGGGGCTTGGCCGAAGCAGCGGCAGCCAGATGAGGGGCCAGCAGATTGCCCATCAGCCGGCCGTAGCCCCTGGCGGTCATGGGGCGCAAGCAAAACGGAATCTGGAAGATTTTCTCCAGGAATTTCTGCGGCGTGGGCTGCTGCAAGCCGGCCTCCAACTCTGGCCTATCGGGACCAGCCTGAAAGATAGAATGCGTGGCGTGCAGCGAGTTTTGCAGCCACGCCGGGTCTACGCCGACCACCACCACAAACAGTTCGTACGCCAAGAGTAGATGGATTGCCTCGAGCACGTCCATCACCGTTTTGGTGGGGCAACGGTCCAGGTCGTCAATGTAGAGCACGATGCGGTCGACCGCCCCCGCCTTTTGAGCCTCGTCGTCACGGGCCTGCTGGAGGCGTTTGGCCAACTCCTCAAAATCCCGCCGGATGACCGTGATCAGGCCCAAATGCTTGGTGAAGTCTTCCGAGCGGTTGCGCTCTTTTAGAAAGTAAGCCAAGCTCAGTTTCTCCTTCAGCAGCAGCAGTTCGTTGGCGGCGGCGGCCGCCTCCTGCTGCGCCGCCTCCAGCCGCCTCTCTTCCTGCCCGCGCTCTAGCTCAAGCTTTTCTATCTCGGTCGCGATGGCAATTTCTTCCGGAGATTGCTCCCGCTGGGACTGGGCGAGAATTTTTTCCGCTTTCTGCTTCGCTTCCGTCACGGTGGCAATCCCGGCGTTCACCTTGGTGAGGGCCTGGCCAATCACGGTGGCCAGGGCCGCGGCGGCCGCGCCGAACTGGCCAATCCAGGCGGCGAGCTTGACGAACATTTGGTCCGGGAAGTGTTGCTCCAGCACGCCGCTGATAACCGGGATGCCGACTAGGATAAACGCAATGATTGCCAGCAACAAGTAACGGTTGCGCGAATGCCCAATGGCGTACACCAGGGCCGAAAAGCGACCCCAGCTGGTGCGCACGTCGGCCGCGGCCTGTGACAAGTCCGCCACGCTGTTGTAGGCCGCCGGCAGGCCCAGCCGCGCGGCCGTCTGGTCGAGCCGGGCTTTCAGCTCTGGGTCATCGGTAAACAGGCTGGCGAGCGCGGCGGGCGACAGCTCCCAGAGCGAAGTTTTTTTCTGCGTGCGGTCCCGTTCCAGCACGGCCAACTGATTCTGCAGGGTTAGTAATTTTTCTTCGGTCTGCTGTTTGGCTTGCTGGTGTTCGGCAATGGTCTGCTGAGCGCGGCTCAGGCGCGCGTCCAGTTGCTGCTGCTCCGTTTCCGGCTGCAGGCGCTGCTGCGAATGGTGGGCCAGCTTGCTGAAGATGACACTGGCCAGGCTGGCCCACAGGTTCGTGTCGACGTAGTGCCAGGCATTGAATTCAATTTCCAGCACGTTGGCGCAGTAGGCCGTTCGAGTTGCTGCGTCCTCGGCTTGGGTGAGGGCTTGCGTCTCGCGCTGCATGGACTTCATGAAGTAGCTCTTGCCCGTGCCCCAGTCCCCGAACAGCCCGATGGCCAAAGGAGGCGTCACCTCCCGCGCCAGCATCACGGCCGTCAACGTGCGGACGTCTTCTTGAATGCCGAGAAAGTCCTGCCCCTGCGTGGCCGTATCGGGGCGGTAGCCGGGCAGGAAGGAAGCGTCTGGCAACGGCTCAGGCCCGGCGGGCAGGACGCGGTTTATTTCCTGCGCAATCCTGCCAATTTGGGGGTCGTTCTCGGCCTCGGCGAGGGCCGTCGCGACGCCCGCGGCATCAAAAGCAGCCAGCAGGCGGGTGAAGGCGCGTACGGCGGAGGGGGTGGCCTTGCGTGCTACGCGCAGCACGTACCCAACCAGTTTTTCGAGGCCCAGCAGCCGGATTAAGGGCGCCACTGCCGCTGGAATCATTTTCGGGTGGGCCAGCGCGTAGATCGCGTCGTAGGCAAGTGCTTGGTCGGGGGAAGTCTCGGCGAACAGCTGACACACCGGCTCCACTAATTGGGGAACCGCCACCACGCGCAGTGCGCGAAGCACGGGCCAGGCCAGCCCCCTGTTACTAAGCTCGTTTTGCAGCCGGCGCAGGTCACCGGGGTTTTGTTCAAGGCCGAGGACCATAGCCAACCGCGAAACTTGGGCAACCGGATCTTTTAGGCATTTACGCTGGACTTCCATCAAGTAAGAAGACCGCACGGTGTAGAGTTCGGCCAGCATCCAGAAGCGCACCGTATCGTCGGTTTCTTCTGAGGGATCGACGCGTCGCAGAATGAACGCCTTGCTTTCCAACCCTTCGGCATCGCAGTGAATCAAGGCACTGTAAAGCCAGGACCGGATGGCCGGCAGCGCCTGTGGTGGGCGATTGGAAGTGATTGAAAAATCGTCCGAATCGGTGCTAAAACGAATTTGCAACTCGTGGCGCAGCCGCTGCGCCAGACCCGCACGGGCCTCCGTAGGCAAGGTGTCCAACCGCCGCAGTTGGTCTGCACGAGCGAGTTCGTCACCGTCAACGAAGACCCCGATAATTCCTTCAAACCGGCTGTCGATTTGAAAGGGCGGAGAATCCGTGGGGGGCACTGCCTCACTCACCGGTTGGCCATTCTCGTCGGGTCGGAATTGTTCCTCGTCGCCTTGGAATTGTTCCTGAACCGGAATAGGTATCTCAAGCGAGGCAATTGCCTGATTTCGTTCATTCGGCGAACGCAGGAACTGCGCTAGGCGCGGCAGGGCTCCGGACGCTCTCGCATCAATGAAAACATCGCTGTCCAAGTAAGGACGGTATTGCTCAAAGAAATCGGGCGTTACGCCGTCTAAAAGGAGCAGCACAATGGGGACATTCATCCCACGGGCCAAGCCCAGTTCTAGCAGGTTATCCTTATCCCAGCCGGCCCGGCCCAGTATGGCCACCCCCGCCCTGGCCCCTCCCATATCCGCGGCATAACTTTTCTTCAAAGCGGCGGCTTCGTTGCTCTCGGGCTGCTGCCCGACGAGCACCAGGTCATGCGACTGCAGCTGGTTTAAAACGGTAACAGCCTCTGGTTCGTGCCGGTTGTAAATGGCAAAAAACCTGCTCCTTTCCCTGGAGGAAGAATACCCAAAGTCCATTGGGCTCGAAGTGGGGCGGCTCGTTCTGTTCGACGCTTCTTCCATTATGGGGGCTTAAATCAATAATTTGAGG
Source organism: Hymenobacter sp. (assembly GCF_036388155.1). Taxonomy (NCBI): domain Bacteria; kingdom Pseudomonadati; phylum Bacteroidota; class Cytophagia; order Cytophagales; family Hymenobacteraceae; genus Hymenobacter; species Hymenobacter sp. The sequence goes on from NZ_DASVSI010000048.1 coordinate 58,601, forward strand.
AGGTAGGCCCTGCAATTGGCTGCCCCTTCGCCCAATCAGCGAGGTAGCTAACTTAGACACGGACGCTCAAGGGGTAATTATAAGGCAAATAGGCTCCAATAAAAAGCGCTGTGCCTTAAGCTTAGGAATGGCGCCAAGGGGGCATGCTGACCAACACTTGCCTTCAGACCGCCGCCTGTGTATGAATAAGGGCTGAAGCCGGCTCTTCACCAGTAGATAGTTTGTCAGAATTGGATGCGGCCTGCTCCGGTTGGTTAGAGGGGCGCGTGCTCGAGTAGGAAGACCTTATCCGCGCGCTCTTGGGCCTATCGGATATGAAGAGCCTAGTGCAGACAGCAAAGTATGGGCTATAAATGCGCTCTTTCACGATTACCAACTTACCGAGGCCTTAATTGAATTTTAAAAAGGCCGTGATGTTAAAAATCCGTGCTAGTACTGATGTAAATAGCTGAAGGATTGCATATCTTAATACTTCGTAAGCTTTCCCAGCAGGTACGTTATGTTGCATAGCCATCTACGCCAGTTAATAGCCTCCGGGGGCACCCGGCCTTCCCTGTTAATAGCTCTGCTCCTGCTCGTTCCTGTATGGGTGGCGGCGCAGGTACCCAACCTGTACTTCTCACCGGTGTCCGGCAATTTCTCCCGCCTGCCCCCCGTCGGGACTGCATTCGACATCACGTTCGTCAAGCCCATTACCAGCGATACGTTAGTTGAAGTGCGGTTGGAAAGCTTTGGCTTCGTCAAAGAACTTGATCCAACGCTGCAGGCGCTACTCGACGCGAACAGCACGACCGCTAACTGCGAGCTAATCAGCCGAGCGCGCGATCTGCACCGTGCCAACACCGACAATATTCTCTATCAGGACCTTGGGCGGCAAATGGGCACTGACCAGGCTCCCGTTTCAATTACCCACCCGCAGTTATATTATCGCCGGGCTTACCTGTTTGGCATCACTTATTACTATAAAGCCACCACGCAACGACTGCAACAAGCCATTGCGCAGGCGCTCGCCCCCCTCATTGAAAAGGGCTTGCAAGGGCAGATTGCTGCTCTACCGGCGGGCTCATCCATTTCCCCTGCCGCCGGTGAGGGGCTGGGCGCCCGGGTTAAACGAGCATTAGATTCCGTTGCGATCGCCGAATCGTTGCGGCAGGTGCTCCCCCCCAACGCGTGCACCGCGGGACTTGTGCTGCGCAACGGCGAGCCGGCCACCCAGTTGAGCCAAGTCGTGCCCTTGGAGGGAATCCTGGGATTTTTCAATGAGTACCTCAGCAAGCGGGAGGTGCAGCGGCATTTTGAGCAACAGCTACTCGATCCTTTTGAAGGGGCGATTCGCCGGCTGCGAGCAAGCGCGGACCCCGCCATTCGTTCGCAAACCGAAGCTTTTGTGGTTAGCGGTAACTTGTCACCCTTTGCGTCCGGCACGTTGGGCTGGCTCAAGCAAATGCGCCAGCGGCCCAACTTGAGAGCGGCTGACGTCCGGGAGTTGGATCGCGCCCTCGCCAGCGCTACCCTGCTGCAAAGTCCCGGACAAGAGCAGGCATACGCCGCTATTAAGCAATACTTTCGGCTTGCACCCAGCGGGGCATCACTGAGCACGGTGGCGCGAGCGGCTGCCTTGGCCGCCGCAAGCGCTCGTCACCTCCGTTTGCCCGTTACCATTGCCATCGCCTCGGTTGGAGAGTCAAGTCTGTTCGTGCAAACACTACGCGAGCGGCTGCCCTACCACATTTCGGTGGATGGCGGGGTGGCCTATACCGCGCGATTTAAGCAGGCCATGCCCACGGCATCGTTGAACATCAAAATATGGCCCGGGGACATGGATGACCCGCAGATACGCTGGGAACCCTCCCTGCTCATTGGCCTCGGCTTCCGGGTGCCCGATGACGAAGAAAATTTTCGGGGCTTCTTCGGCGACGAGAGCAAGCGCCCCTTGTTGCTCGGCTTGGGCCTGCGTAACAACAAGGTAGCCGGTGGGGCCGTGCGCCTGACGGTTGGCAGCATGCTGTACCGCATCAAAGAATTGCCGGCCACGAACTCCGTCGAAAGTTCGACCCGGGGCGTGCTCAAACAAGCTCCTTACGTCGGACTGTCGCTAAACTCGGAAATCTTGGGGTGGGTGGGTGAAAAATTCAAAGCCGTTAAAGGTATTCTGCCATAATAAGCCAATATCCTCTCTGAAGTCGGCTTGCTTGTACGGAGAACCTTAAACCATCAGGACGCATGATTACGCTCGGCAACATTACCTTAAACGGGGTCGCTATCGCTGCCGGTCCCCTCACCTTTTTTCCGGATCCGGGACTGGTTCAAACGTTGGAACTCGAATTCTTTTCGGATCAACCTCTTTCACAAGCCTCAGTGATTGTCGCCACAACGGTACAATCCGACCTAGTCCTAGCTTGTGCCAGCGAGAGTTGTCGCCCGTGGGAAGATGACTTAGCCAACACCAACGACTTTGTCAATGCCCTGGCTTTTGACACTCCCATATTTCAGGGAGATCAAGACATCGCCCTGCGATTTTTCGTGAGGTCGTTGCAGTTTAATAGCCGGGGGGTAGCTGCGGCAGTATATGTCTACTTTACGGATGCGCAAGGAGAACCAATCAGTGCAAAACGTGCTTTGGGAGGACTATTGCTGGCCTGAGCGGATCGCAACAAGCCTTTTGATTCGACCCGCCACGGAAGTGCATGATGCATTGGGGAAGCTGAGGGAATCCACGCGTATATCAGCAACAACTAAGCGGGCAGAACAGCGCCCGCAACTTCGCCAGGCCGTTTTGGCCGTGGACTCCGTCAGTACTGACGTATACCGATACCTGCAGGCGCTGAAATCGTAGACCGATGGTCCCCCATTGCGAAGCCTGGCGCCGCTAACCAGTTGGCTACTAAATTGGGCATGCACGTATTTTACATCATGAGCACAACCGGAGTGAGCCGACGCAAGAGGTCGCCGTGGCGTAAACGATTGAAAAAGATGCCGGCCGAGCAGAAGACCGCTTGGACGCTGTTGCTGGCCGTGCTCTTTCTACTCAGCTGCGCGGTGCTGACATATGGCTGGTAACCCACCCCTTGGCCGGGTGTATAGTTTTGCGGGTCGCTACTGCACCGTAACCTTTTCAAGGAACTAGCTTTTTCGGCGGCATTCGTCACGAATCGTGGCCGATTTTGAACGGAACATTGGAGTGCAGCGCCAGGCACGAACGCGCCTAGTTCGTTGCCGCAATCACGTCATTAATGGCCGTGAGGCGGGCCACCGCGCGCTCCAGCGAGGCCACCGTCCCGTCTAATTCAATGGAGACAACCAACGGGTGCTTTACTGCTTGGCTCGTCGCACTCGAGGCGGGTCGGCGGCCGGAAATCGGGTAAGTTGCACTTGGCTCTTCCACTTGCCCAGGCCCAGCTGGCTTGGTCAGGTCAACGCTGCGAAGCTCTTCGATGCTTACGTCAAACACGCGCGCCAACTTCGTTAGGGCCTCCAGCTTGGGGGTTGATTTTCCGCTTTCGTACCGGCTAATTGTGTTGTAATCCGTAGCGATTTTGTCCCCTAGGTCGGACTGGGACCACTCGGCTTTACGTCGCAAAAAGCGCAGGTTTTTAGCAAAATACATGCGGTAACCGTTAAATCGCACAAAATTAACCACTTATAAATCTGTATTTTACAGCTGTTTGGCATTATTTTACTAGAAATTAAGCCTATAAAATAGGCTTTAGTGCTGTATATTACCGTAAAATCAGGCTTTTCATCCTTACGTAAGCCACGTGCTCCCACGCCTTTCGTTCATTCAGCCTATTCCGATCCTTTGCCACTAGCCTTCTTACTGCATCGAGCCGCCCCGAGTCCCTCCTTTCCATTGGGTGCCACAGCGGGTCGAGGACAACAAGCGAACTACCTAAAACAGGAACTCACACGGTTGACCGCCTCATGCTTTCCTCCTTTCTCCTATGAATGCTGTCCTTCTTGCTGAGCGCCTCACCCTACTCCGGGCGATAATGGCTGCGGAGTCCCTGGTACCCGATGCTTGGCCCCGTGCCCTGCTGGCCCGGAAGGCCGGGGTGTCGCCCGCAGCTTATTCCCGGTTGGAAAGCACGGGCCGTGGGAGCACAGAAGTCCTGGCCGCAGTGCTTCACTTTTACCAAGACATGGGTTTCAACTTGGCGTGGGTGCTGACCCCCGATAACGCGGACATTCCGGTACAAGGGTTCCGCGACATCTTTCAAGACGAAAAGCTGCCCCAGGCCCGACAGCCGCTGGTTACCCTTCACTGGCTCCTGCAGCCGGTGCTGGCCGGGCTGGACGCCGGCCAGCCGTTCCCTTCCGACGCCTTGCGCCCGTTGCTGACGCAGGTCCATGAAGGAATCCTGCACGCCCTCACGCACCTGCTGCCCCCCCGGCGGCTGGTGCTCAGCGAGGCGGATCTGCGCGCTTATCAGCGGCAACTGCCCCCCGTATCCGCCCACACGGACGGCTGGCGCTCGGCGGCGCTGCACGCCGCGCCCCGGCACTACTACGACGCGGGCGGTTCCCTCCCGCGCTGCGGCGACCCCGCGTCCTACCTGGCCCACGACCCGGGCCCGCAGGCGGGGCCCGTCGCCACCCAGTGCGGCGCCTGCCGGGACCGGGTGAACGCGCCCGTGCCCGCCGGCCCCCCAGCGCGCGTGGCGCCGCGGCCCCGCCGGGCGGCACCACGGGACCCGGACGATTGCGGCGGCGTCGCATTGCGTTTCCTCCGCCAAGGGTAGCCTCCCCATCCCATGACCGAGAGTGATTTTTTGGTGAGCCTGTTCGGCCCGTTCGCGCCGACCTTCACCCCGCTGGAGGCTCGCCTCGTGGCGCAGGCGCTGAGCCGCCTGCCCCCGGCCGCGCCCCGGCTGACCTTCGAGCTGGCTTTCGACGCCGTCCTCCTGCGCAGCCACGCGGGCGGCGGGCAGTACGCCGCGATAGCGGAGGCACAGGCGCGGCTCACGCAGCCTCTCCCCTACCAGACCCTCGCACTGGACCACCGCCGCACCGAACACCTAGTCCTGTTCGCCAGCCTGCGCGTAGACGAAGGCACCGAACGGATCAGCGGCGAGTTCAACCCCCGCCTGGGCGCGCGGTGGCGGCAGTTAACCGGCGAGTTGACCGCCGCCGAGTTGGAGGCGCTACTCCCGCTCCGCGGGGCCAACCGCCCGCGCCCTAGCTGAGCGGACCGCTGGGTTGACGCCCACGCGCACCAATTTAGCCTAACGGACCAGTGGCCTTGGTTAAAAGTTTGGTACAAATGTTAATCGGGATGGGTAGCGGTGTGCTCCCAGTTGAAAGCCAACAGGGCTTCGATATCAAAGCGGAGAGAGTCTTTAAGGGCCTCGTCCGAGAAGTCGAATTCGCCGTGCAGGTTGATGTGCTGCCAGCTCACGGGCGAACTAGCCGCAATGGCGCCGGCTACCTGCTGGCGCTCGGCCGCCGGGGCCAGAAATAAGTACTGGTTTAAGTAGAGACAATTCCAGCACACAATCACATTCTGCACCAACTGTTTGCAGGCGTCAGCCACCTGCTGCTCTTCCTTGCCGGCGTAGGGAATCTGGCCGTTTTGGCCGTAGAACACGGCCCGGGCGAAGGTATGCGTGCTTTCGAGCTTGTCCAGCTGCTCGTCGATGCGCTTGCGCAGACTTTGGTCGTCCATGTAGCGGAGCAGAAACTCGGTGCGCACCACCCGGCCTAGTTCGCGCAGGGCCAGGTAAACAGGGTGCTGCTGCGAGTAGGAATTGAGCCGGTGCAGCAGCGTAGAGGCCGTCACGTGCTTGTGCTTGAGGCTCACCACCAGCCGCAGCAGCGTATCCCACTGGGCCTCGATAAGGGCATGGTCGATGTGCTTGACCGGCGCCAGACCGTAAGCCGTCAGGTCGGGCACGTCCAGGCCGGCGAAGGCGTAAAGCTGCTGTTCCTGAAAGGATTGGATGCGCGGCGCGAATTCAATCCCCAGCAAGGCGGTGAGGGCGAAATTGACTTCCGTGAAGCCGTGGGTATCGGTACTGTGGATGGTCGACTCCACCACCTCATTGTGCAGCAGCCCATCCACCAGATAGGCGGCCTCGCGTTCGGACGAACTGAAGGTGGTCGAGTAAAAGAGCCGGTGGCGGTCGTCGAGAAAGCCGTAGGAAACGATGCCCTTCTCCTGGCCAAAATACTTGTAAGAACGCGTGGCGTGAATCGAATCGACGGCCACGTAATACTTCTGGCCATCGGAGGACGTGTGCACCGCCTCGGGGTGGCGTTTGAAGAGGCGGCTAACGGGCAGCTTGCCGGTCAGGGCCACCACGGCGTCGTTGGCCCGACGCAGGTTGTCGAGCGAGAAATACCAGTTGACGGTATTTTCCAACGCGGACTGGGCCACGTGCTTGGTGGCGTGGGCCATGCGCATCAGGCCCAGGTTGCAGCCGTAGGCCATGACCCCGGCGAAGAAGACCCGCTCCGCGGGTCGGGCCGGCCGATTACGCGGGCTCCAGTGGGCGAGGCAGTCGGTGAAACGGCACTGCTGGTTGACCGTGTGCAGCACCTCGTGCAGCGAAATCAGCCCTGGCCCGGGGAACAACGTCCGCGGTGCCGGGGCGTCCTCGTCCAGGGGCCGGGCCGGCGTCAGGAAGCGGGGTCGCCCGTTGGCGCGCGTCTTTACGCCGGGGTTGGTGCCGGCGTCCAGCCGCTCACAGGTGCGGGCGAAGGCGGTGGCCAGTTTGGCTTGTAACCCGGCCAGCCAAGGCCCGGGCTGGCGTAGGTGCACGAGGTCCGTTTGCGCCAGCAACGCGTCTCGCTGCCGCTCCCAGGTGGCGGCGTCCAGCAGGTAGGCATCGAAGGGGCGGTAGCGCAGCGAGTGGGCCAGGTTCAGCTTGCCGGCTTTCAGGTGGTCGGCTACGTGGCCGGCCAGTAGGGCCTTGTAAAGGGAAACGGGGCTTTCGGCTTGTGCCAGGGCGGCCCGCTCGGCCGCTTTCAGGAAGGCGGTCGGGGGCTGGCTGCCTACTTGTCCATCCCGTGCCCGGTACTGGGTAAGGGCCAGCGCCAGCGGGCTATCGGCCGCGCCTTCGTAGGCCACGCGGCGCAGAATT
>NZ_DASVSI010000049.1:0-11909 GCF_036388155.1 Hymenobacter sp.
CCACTTGGCGTACGCACTCGGCTTTGAAGGCTGGCGTATATTTCTTGCGGGTGGCGGGCAGGCCGCCAGGATTTAGTTTTTCATGCATGGGCAGTGGAAGATAAGACTTCACACTGTCCGTTTTAGCTAAACCACCTCAAACCGACAACTAACAACGGACAACTAACTAACTAACTAACTAACTAACTAACTACCAGCAATTCAGTTCGTGCGCCGGCGCTCGTCGTCGTTTCCAAAATCCCGGGGTTTGGCCTTCAGTTGGCTGTTGCCAAAATCGTAGGTGAGCGAGAAGCGCACGAACCGGCTGCTGTTGTTTTCGCTGTACACTTGCTTGACGCTATTGACCGTCGACGTGTAGTCTTTCAAGTAGTTGGTGTTGAACACGTCGTTCAATAGCACCGACACCTGCACCCGGTCGTGAAACACGGCTTGCTTGGCCGCCAGGTTCAAGCCCGACATGTAGCCTATTCGATACAAGCCTTTGGTGAAAGGCGAGCTGTAGGTGTAATCCACTTGCAGCTTGGTCGACTTGCGCAGGGTGAAGGTGTTGCTGGTCGAGCCAAACAGCTGAAAGCTGTTGCGGGGCGAGGCCTGGATGTCCGTTACGAAGTGGCTTTTGGAACCCAGCACGTACAGCTGGTTTTGGCTCTGCCACCAAGCCGTGGGGCTGGCGGTGTAGCTTTGGCCTACGCCGTAGCTGTACTCGTCGAAATAGTTCTGGCGACTGATAACCAGGGTATTTGTGGCTGGAAACGACGTGAATACGGGCCCAAATCCATCAGCGGTGCGGCCAACGAAGGCATTGGTTCGGAAGGCCTGATAGGCATAGGTCAGCTCCAGGTTGTCGGTGAAGGAGGGCTGCAAAAACGGGTTGCCTTCCGAATAGCTGGTGCTGTTGATGTAGGACCGGAAAGGGTTCAGGATGTTGAACCCCGGCCGCGTCACGCGGCGGCCGTAAGTAGCCTGCCAGCTGTGGTTTTCGTTCGGCTTGTACGACGCGAACCCAGTGGGAAACAGCTTCAGGTACTCATTGGTATTCTGCTGGTTTAGCGTGGCCGAGTAGCCGCGGGTATGGGTGTGTTCCAGCCGCAGGCCTAGCTCCAAGCTCAGCTTGGCGGTAACTTTCCGAGCCCCGCTCACATACAGCGCCTGCGTTTTCTCGCGGTACTCGAACGCATTCGAACGGCTTGGGTCGGGTACTGGGCTTTCCACCAGTGTGTTGTAGTACTGGATGCCGCTCTTGCTGTCAATCAGGCTGATTTTGGCGCCGTACGACAGGTTGAGCCAATTCAGCGGGTGCTCCACGTCTGCTTTCGCGCTGAAGTTGTTGACCTGCTGGTTGGAAATGTTGCGGGCTGCCAGATTGGTATTCAGGAAATTTCCGTCGGGCGAGAAGCTCTCCGCCACAAAGCCGTTGTCAATTTTCGAGCTGTACCTGAAGTAGTCCGAGTCGAACGAGATTTTGCGCTGCAAGGTGTCGAGCACCGTCACCAAGTGGGCGTTGTAGGAGTGGCTACTGGTATTCACCCGACGCACGCCGTTGTTAATCAATAACGAGTCGATGGATTTGCGTGGGCTGAGAATGTTGATGGTGGTGTAATCTCGGCTGGTAGGGGCGGCATAGCTGCCGGCATACTGCACGCCCACCAACGTGCGTGGCGTCAGGTCGTAGTCAGCGGACACTTGGCTCGAGGCGTTGTCTTCGCGCTGCCTGGCGGTGTACCGCAGTTCCCACGGGCCTTGGGGGTATTGCGTCTCCAGCGTCTGCCTTACGCGGGTGTTGCCTAGTTTTCCGGCAGCACTTACGGCAAGCCGAAGCTTATTCTTGTTGTATAATAAATTGTTTCTCAATACATAAGCGCCGTACGAGTTTTGCTCGTAGGCCAGCGTGGCAGTATTTTTTCAAGCGTTGGCCAGGCCTTTTTTCAGGTTGATGTTGATGATGCCCCCGTCCCCGCTGGCCTCGTATTTCGCTGGGGGATTGGTCATCACCTCTACGTTCTTGATGCTGCTGGCTGGGATAGTTTTCAAGTAGGCCACCAATTCTTCGCCCGACAATTCCACCAAGCGCCCGTCGACCGTGACCCGCGCTGCGCCCTTGCCCAGCATGCTGATGGTGTTGTTGCGCACCAGCACCCCAGGCGCCGCGCCGATGGCGCCCACAGCATCGCCGCTCGTCGCCGAAACGCTGTTTTCTACGTTGAAAACTACGCGCCCGGGCTGGTATTCAACCAGTTGTTTCTGGCCAACCACTGTCACTTCCTGTAGGCTGGTGGCACTGGCCCGCAACGCGATGGTGCCGAGCGCAACGGCCCGCTCCACTCGGAGGTCCTGCTCCCAATCGGCGAAGCCCAAGAAGCTAATCTTGAGTTTGTAGGGGCCATTGCTGGCACTTAGCTCAAAGGCTCCATCCTCTGTTGAAGTGGTCGCTGCCACTACCTTGCCGTCGGGGCTGAATAATACCACGTTTGCCCAGGCGATGGGCGCGGTGCCATCCGTCACTTTGCCGCTCACGGTGCTTTGGGCAGTGGCCCCGAAGGGCAACAGCCAACACAACAATAAGAGGGCGTTGCGAAGCGACTTTCCAATACCAGCGCGGTGCGGCAAAGCCCCATTAAGTAGACGTAAAAACAGAGCAGTGGTGCGGCGCCCGAAGGGGCTTGCGAGTAGGGTGGCCATGGCGGCAGGTAGCTACATTTCCTTGGCATTGGCACCAAGTGTAGCAAAGGTGTTGGCCCGCCCGAGGCCCCGCGACTGACAAAAAAAGTCGAACCCTTTTTCCTGAGAAAAATGAGTTCGACTTCCTACAGACGGCGTACGACTTTTTTGCAATTAACTTTTTATCAAATACTTATACCAGCAACTTATAGCAACGCCAAAAAGCCACAAGCGCCTAAAAATTGTGTCCAAGGTGCGGAGTTGAGGCTTGCTAGCTCTCCAATTCGGCGGGGTCAGGTGCTACGGTACTGGGTTGGCGTCAGGCCCGTGTGTTTTTTGAATGACGTGTTGAAGGAGGATTTCGAATTGAAACCAACCGCGTAGAGAATCTCCAGCACGGTCGTGCTTTTTTGGGAGTCGTCTTTCAGGAGGCGTTTGGCTTTCTGAATGCGGTACTCGTTCACGAAATCAAAAAAGTGCTGGTCGAGGTGGTGGTTAATCAGCAACGACAGCTCGCGGACGGGCATGTTGAGTTGGTTGGCCAAGTCCTGGATGGTCAGTTCGGGGTCGAGGTAGGGTTCAGCCTGCGCCATGTGGGCTTGCAGCCGCTGAATCTGCGCGGTGATTGCGGGGGCTGGCTGTCGCGGGGGCGTGGTGGCCACGGGTGGTTCGTCAACTCTCAACTCCTCAACCGGCGCGATGGTCGAGTCGATGCTCCGGAAAAGCGCGGGGTTGTAGAGCGCCTTGAGGATGAACCAGGACAGGATTAGGGTGGAGTTGAGGCCGACCAGCAACTCGAAGCCGTTGAATAAGCGGCCATACGGCGTGAAACCGAGGGTGTTTTTCAAGATGACAATGGCGTGCACAACGGTGATGGTAACCGTGAGTTGAAACAGCCAGTCGTAGGTGATGATGGACGTGTCGGCGTAGTTTTCCCGGTAGGCTCGCCGATACTTTCGCAGCGTGAGAAAAATGGCCACGATGTAAAACACGAACTGCAAGTGCCCGAGCACCAGCATGAAAGTAGATTCGGGCGTGGTTCCGAAATGCTCCAGAAAAACTCTCTTAGCGGCCGCATCGGCCACGTAGAATCTGGGCATCAACACCAGGTTCACCAGCGCAAACGGAAGCAAGTGCAGCAAGTGCTTAGGCCTGAGTTGAAAGTCAGAGTAGCAGAGCGCTAAAGCGTAGAGGTAAAAAACGGGGTTGATAATGGCCCCCGTGGTGGCCTTAAACACCAGTACCGTGGGGTATTTGAACAAAAATTCGTTGAGAAACCACGAACTGATGTCCACCGCATTGAGCAGAATAAACACCCCAAACAGTGAATTGGCCAGCCGGTTCTTCGTCCTGACCGTCAGCAAGAACACCGCGAGCAGGCAGGAGACAAAAACAGCGACGAGGCTGACAATCTTAATTAAGCTTTTATCATCCATGCCGGGCAGGGCCAATTAGCGAACCAGCACCTGTAAAAGGCCAGTTCAGGTAACGAACGTAAAAAGCCCCGGCGAGGCGCCACTTGCGAACCAAGTGCCACTTCGTCGGGGCTTTTCGTTAGTTGTAGCAACCGCTTACGCTGTTAAGACGCTGCAATTGCTTGCAACGCGAAACTAGTGTTTGGGGGCATCTACCGAGTAGCTGGTGGCTGCTCCAGCGCCGGGGGCCTTGGCGATGAGGCGCAGATTGCCAGCGGCGGCAATCAGTTTTTGGCTGAACTCGCGGGCTTTGTCGCCTTCGCCGCTGAAGTTGTGGGTGGTGAGGGCCGACTGAGCGGTGAGTTCGCCGAGGTTTTGGAAGGCCTGAGCCATGCCAGCGGCGTTGTTGCCTTCGATGTGGCGACGCAGGGTTTCCAACTCGGTTACCACGGGGCGCAGCACGGGCTGGTCGATGGAGCGCAAGTGGTTAATCCAGCTATCAATCTGGTTGAAGCCCGCGCCCGGGTCCATCTGAAACCCGTTGCCGATGGCAGCGAAAATGGTTTGGATGCTGGATTCTACTTCGGAAATAAAGCTCATGGGAAGATAGTAGGGAAATGAAAATTCGGCCCATCCGCGCCGCGCCCCCGGCAGGCGGAGCCGCTAAGCCAGGGCTTGCGGGCACGAAGGTACGCAGCCGGACAGGCAAAAAGCCAATATTGGGACCGTTGGCCCGACGCCGGAACGGCCCCTTCCCTACCCGGCCACTGAGGCGCTGGCCGCGAGCAAGGCCTCGCCCAGGCGGCGCAGCTTGCTGCTGATTTCCTCGTCCACGTCGGCTTCGGTGGAAGCCTTGGTGGTGAGCTGGCCCAGGCTGCGGAGCGAGTGGCTGATGTTGGCCACGTCGTCCTGCTTGATGTAGTTTTTCAAGTTGGCCATTTCGAGCAGCAGGGCGCCCTGGGCCCCGGTGCCGGTGCCGTCCAGCAGGCGCATCCAGCTATCGAGCTGGCTGGCGGCGGGCGGGGCGGTGAGGCCGCCTTGTACGGCTTGGATGGCGTCGTCGAGGGACTGCCCGGCAGAGGCAGGATTGAATCTGGACATAGGGAAAACGTTGGGTGGAAAGACCTTGGGCTTTACTGCTACGCCTGCCGAAAGGTTGGCTCAACAACCTTGCTTGGCCGGGCCCTCTTCCGCGGAGAAGGAGCCACGGCCACGCTACATCTCGGCTCCCCGCTCCACGGGAGCGGGCTCTCGCTGAACAATTCCAAACGAAAAAAGGCTGCTGACCATCGGGTCAGCAGCCTTTTTTACTGTCGAGACAGGCAGTTTAAGATTAGCCTTTCAGCTGGCCAGCGGCCGAGCTTAGCGCCTGGCCCAGCTGACGGAGCTTGTCCTGCGCATCGGGCGTGGCCGAGTCGGCCGCTTTGCTGGTGTGCTCGCCCAGCGTGCTCAGGCTGCGCGACAGGGCGCCCGTGTCGGAAGCCCCGCTGCTTAGTGCGTCGTGCAGGTTTTGCAACTCCGAGCTAATGCCTGAGAATTGCGGGTTGCCCTGCAGGGTTTTAATCCAGCCCGAAATGTTGGGCCCGGCCGCGCCGGCCGCGTTGGCCAGGCCGCCTTGCAGCGCGTTGATGGTGGCGTCGAGCTGGCTGTTGCCCTGAGTGCCCTGCGATTGTGAGTTGTCCATGGTGTTAGGTAGGTTGAAAAAGTGGAATGATGTCATAGCAACTCACCAAGCCTACACTTGTTAACTCACGGACGTACAATATTTTGGCATTTAAAATTATTAAGCGTCGAGCTAAACTTTACCGGGTTTGAGAAGTTAGGCAGCAGCTTATCCAACATTCGGGCGGCGCCCAACACGGCAACGGGAGTGAAAGCAATAACAACCGCTCTAACGCCGCAGTCAGGCACTAAAAAGGCCGTCGTGCTGGGCGCAGCACGACGGCCTTTTTATTTCGACATGTATTTATTCGTGCAGTAAAAATTTCACTGCCTAAGCGACGCGGCTTGGCTAGCTCTTTTTCCCAACGGTCTTTTTCACTGGAGCGGCGCTGGTCTTCTTGGCCGTCATGGGGAAGCCGCGCTCCTTCATCAGGGCGTCAATCTTCGGGTCGCGGCCGCGGAAGGCGCGGTAGCCCTCGGCGGGGTCCACGGTGTTGCCCACCGAAAAAACGTTTTTAACCAGGCGCTGGCCCACGGCTCCGTCGTAGGGTCCGCCGGCCTCGGCGAAGGCGCTGTAGGCATCGGCCGCCAGTACCACCGACCACAAGTAGCTGTAGTAGCCCGCCGAGTAGCCGTCCGAAGAGAAAACGTGGGAGAACTGCGGCGTGCGGTGGCGCATTACAATTTCGCGGGGCATGCCCAATTGGGCCAGGGTTTCGCGCTCAAACTTGTCAGCGTCAATCTTCTGGTCGCCGGCCAGGTGCAGCTTCATATCAATTAAGGCGCTGGCCAAAAATTCCGTGGTTTCGAAGCCCTGGTTGAACGTGGACGCCTTCTCGATGCGGTCGACCAGCGCCTGCGGGATGGGCTTGCCGGTTTTGTAGTGCACGGCAAAGCGCTGGAGCACCTGCGGCGTGGGCAGCCAGTTTTCGAGCAGCTGCGAGGGAAACTCCACGTAGTCGCGCACCACGCTGGTACCCGACAGCGTGGGGTACGTCACGTTGGACGACAAGCCGTGCAGGGCGTGGCCGAACTCATGGAACAGCGTGGTGGCGTCGGTCCAGGAGATGAGCGTGGGCTCATTGTCCTTGCCTTTCACGAAGTTGGAGTTGTTCGACACGATGGTGGTAACGGGCTTGCCGTCCATGCGCTGCTGGTTGCGGTAGGCGTTCATCCAGGCGCCCGAGCGTTTGCCGGGGCGGGCGTAGGGGTCGAAATACCACAAACCCACGTGCTTGCCCGACGTCTTGTCCTTGATTTCCCACACCTTCACGTCGGGGTGGTACACGGGCACGTTGGTGACGGGCGAAAAGTTGAAGTTGAACAGCTCGCCGGCCACCCAGAACATGCCTTCGCGCATCTTGTCGAGCTGCAGGTACTGCTGCACCTCGTTCTGGTCGAGGTCGTAGCGGGCCTTGCGCACTTTCTCAGCGTAATAGCGGTAGTCCCAGGGCTGAATGGTGAAGGCGGCGTCGCCGGTTTCTTTGCGGGCCAGGGCCTGCATGTCAGCCACCTCCTTCTTCACGCGGGCCACGGCGGGCGTCCACACCTGCTCCATCAGCTGCATGGCGGCTTCGGGCGTTTTGGCCATGGTGTTGTCGAGGCGCCAGTGAGCGTGGGTCTTGTAGCCCAGCAGTTTGGCCCGCTCGGCGCGCAGCTGCAGGATTTCGGTGATGATGGCGTTGTTGTCGTGCGCGCCGCCGTTGTCGCCGCGATTTACGAACATGCGCCAGGCCTTTTCACGCAGCTTGCGCTGGTCGGAATAGGTCAGGAAAGGGTCGACGGACGAGCGGGTATTGGTGATGACCCCGGCAGCCGTCAGCTTGCGGGTAGTGGCCGCGTTGGCCACATCGTCGCGCAACGAAGGCGTGAGGCCGCCCAGGTCGGCGGGCGTTTTGAGTACCAGCACCGAGTCGGTTTCGTCGGCCAGCACGTTCTGGCTGAAGCGCGTGAACAGGCCCGCCAGCTGCTGGTTGATTTGCGAAAGGCGGGTCTTGGCCGTGGCGTCGAGCTTGGCGCCGGAGCGCACGAAGTTGTTGTAGCACACCCACGTGAGCCGCTGCTGCTCGGGCGTCAGCTTCTTTTTGTCGGGCGAGTTATACACCGCCTCCACGCGCCGAAACAGGGGCTGGTTTTGGTTGATTTGGTCGGAAAACGCCGCCAGTTTAGGCGCCATTTCCCGCTGGATGGCCTGCACCTCGGGCCCGCTCAGGGTGCCCGACCAAATGCCGTACACGGTCTGTACTTCGTCGAGGCGCTGGCCGGCTTTCTCTAGCGCGGCAATGGTGTTTTCGAACGTAGCGGCTTGCTGGTTGCTGGCGATGGCATCAATCTCGCGCAGGTTTTCGGTCATGGCCGCCTCCAACGCGGGCTTGAACTGGTCGACTTTTACCTTGTCGAACGCCGGCACGCCGCCGTAGGGACCGGCCCAAGAGGCAAGCAGCGGGTTAGCGGCCGCCGACGCGGTGGCGGGGGCCGTTTGAGCGAAACTGGAAGTAGGCATCAGGGGGCCGGCTAAACTGAGCGCGAGGCAAGTGCTGGCCACGAGCGTTTTGCCAGCGAATAAGGAAAGGGAAGACATGCGCGACAGCTGGTGAATGGGTGAGGGATTTTTGGGCATAATGGCGCACAAAGCGCAAAGGTTCGTTCGGCGGCGGGGTTACTCCTCGCCGGGAGGACTCAGCGCCTGTACGTCGGGGTGGCTGTAATTGACAACGATGACCGAAAAAGGATGCGGCTCGCCTTCGCGCTTTTCAATGCGGATGGTGCCCGCGTCGCGCAGCTTGTTGAGCAAGTCGCGGCGCTCGTAGTCGGGCAGTTCGGGCAGCTCGTCGGTGAGCAGCCGCATGAACGGGCCCAGCCACAGCTCCGGCACGCGGCGCTGCTGCTTGGCTTCGAGCTTCTGGAATTCTCGCAGCATAAACGCCAGCGTGCGGCGCTCGAACTCTCCCTCTAAGGGCCGCGTGGGCGCAAAATCGGGCACTTCCTCGCTGAGGCGGGGCGCGGCCGGGCGAGGCGCAGCCGGCACAATGGGCCGGGCGGCGGCGTCGCCCGGGTTCAGTGCTCCAACCCGCCCAGCCTGAGCGGCCGCTGAGAACCCGCCTGCAATGCCTTGCTCGCGCTGACGGCGGCCTTCCTCAATGGTGCGTTGGCGGTCGGTGCGGCGTTTTTCGAGCTGCTCGATGCGGCCGGGCGCCAGCAGGTCGCGGGCGTCCAGGAACTGCTCGGCCCCGATGTTCTGAAGCAAGTCGCCCGACACCGACTCCCGGAAACCGGCCACCAGCACCTGCCGGGCCTGCCGGCGCAGGTGTTGCAGCACGGGAATGTAGTCGCGGTCGCCGGCCACGAGCACAAACGTGCCGATGTCGGGCCGGGTGTAGAGTACTTCGAGGGCGTCGATGCAGAGCTGCATGTCGGCGGCGTTTTTGTGGTCGGTACCCAGCACGTTGCGGGTGCTCACGCCCATCAGGTAGAGCGCGCCTTGCGGGGCGGTGGCCATGCGCTCAAAGTCGGCATAAGCGTAGCTGATGAGTGAATCGAGGCCCTTGGCACTGAGCTGCTCCCGAAGCGTACGGACGATATCGAGCACGTAGTCGTTGAGGTCGGGCGGGTCGTGAAAGTGGTTTTTCAGGAAGTAATAGACGTTCTCAAAATCAATGAAAACGGCAGCGTACGGCGAGTCGGAGGGCTTGGACGGCATGTAGCGAAGGTACGATGGGCCGGGAAAGGCACTACATCTGCCAAGGCAGATTACCTTGTTAAGCTGTTTCTGAGTCCGGGTATGGTAGCGCGGACTCTGTAGTCCGCGTCCCCAGCGGACACCCAAACGACGACCACCCGGTGCGGGGACGCGAACTACAAAGTCCCAGCCGGGCACGGTCGCGCTACTTGCCGCCCAGCCCGGCACTACACTCTAACTTGCCAATGCACCCGAGGCTTAAAAGCACCCACAAGCAGCGCCTGGCCTTTACTCCAACGGTTAGACAGCAAGCCGTTTACTCCCGAGAAGATGAGCCCATTCGAAACCGACCGCCTGCATTTCCGCCCGCTTGCCGAGGACGATACCGCCGGCATGTTTGCCCTGGACTCGGACCCGGCCGTGCACCGGCACCTGGGCGGCATCGGCGGCAAGCTGGCCACCGAGCCCGCGCAGAGCCTGGAAACTATCCGCTTCGTGCAGGCTCAATACGCGGCCAACGGCATCGGGCGCTGGGCCGTGGTGCTGCGGGCCACGGGCGAGTTTATGGGCTGGGCGGGCCTGAAACTGGTAGCAGGCCCCATGAACGGACGCCGCGACTTCTACGACCTGGGCTACCGCTACCGGCCGCAATTCTGGCGGCAGGGCTACGGCTACGAGGCCGCCAAGGCTTGGCTGGACCACGGGTTTCAGACCATGCAATTGCCCACCATATGCGCCTACGCCGATGCCGACAACGCCGGCTCGCGCCGCATTTTGGAGAAAATAGGGCTGCAACTAGGCAATGAATTTGAGGAAGATGGCGTGCGCTGCGTGTGGTACGAAGCCAACAACTTGGGGCCAGTTTCTCTCGCCAGCCCGGCGCAAGAAAGACTGTGAGTGCGTAAAACCGACGCGGCGACGCGAACTGCGGCGCAGCAGCTGTGTGGGCAGCGAGCACGAGTACCCCGAATTTTCAATTCGGTGCGTGAGAACAATGGAAGAACACCGCCGGGCAACGTTCCTGCGGGCCGAATTGAAAATTCGGGGTACTCGTCCTCGCTGCCCCGTTCCGCTTGTTCGCCGCGCCGTGACCAGCGAGGCAATTGCAGCGTCACCACGTCAAGCCCGAAATGGTCCGTTTTCAGCCTCCAACACTGGCGCAAATAGTACCTGTATTCCCACCACCCAGCCCACGGCGCTGCACCAGCCAGCCAGCACGTCGGACGGGTAATGCACGCCCAGGTACATCCGGGCCCAGCCCACGCCCACCGCAAACAGCGGCGCCAGCACCCACGCCGGCCAGCGCGCCCGGTAGTGCCATAGCACAAACGCGAGGGCCGCGGCAATGGCGGCCGTATCCATGGCGTGCCCGCTGGGGAAGCTCAAGGTTTTCTCGGGCCTGATGCTGGTCCACAGGTCTGGGCGCGCCCGGCCGAGCAGCGGCTTGAGCACCTGCGTCAGCAGCATCGACCCGCCCACCGAGACCGCGAAAGCCCAGGCCAGCAGGCGCCGCTTCTGCCACCACAGCACCGCCGTAGTCACCACGCCCACGCCAATCATGGGCCCGGTGTGCCCTATTATGGTCAGGAACACCGCAAACCGGTCGAGCCAGGGCGTGGCGTGGCGGTGAAAAAACAGCAGCCCGGGTTCGTCAACCACAAAGTGGCCCACCTTCGTCACCACCCACGCCAAGGCGCCAAACACGGCCCACGGCACCACAAAGCCCAGCAGCACCAATGCTTTGTGCGTGTGCACAAACTGGCGCAGTCTCATCCAATACGGAGCGTTGGGCATGGCAAAGGCATAGGTTGGGCCCCAAGCTGGCGGACCTTACGCCTGCCTACGGATGGCGCGGCCTGCCGTTGGAGCCGCTCGCCAACTTAGCGGGCCGTCAGGTCGAAGGCCACCTGAAAATCATTGCGGATGGCGTAGCTGCCCAGGTTTTGGAAGAAGGAACTGGAATTATAATTCACACCAAACTGGGTGCGGTCAATCGTAGCGGTGCCGCGCAGGCGCAGGCCATCCGGCACTTGCTCCACACTCACCGGAAACTCTACCGGCTTGGTGATGCCCTTCAGGGTGAGCGTGCCGCTAGCGCGCCCGGCCTTGAAACTAGTGAGCTCGAAGACGGCCGTGGGGTAGTTGGCGGCGTCGAAGAAATCGGCGGCGCGCAGGTGCCCGGCCAGTTGGGCTTGCTCGTGCGCAATGGTGCTCATGTCGACCACTACGCGGGCGGCGCGGACGGTCTGGCCCTCCGCCTGCACGCTGCCCTCACGCAAACGGATGGTGCCTTGCGGCGCCCAGGTCCCGGCTTCGGCGTGGCCGGTCCAGGTGAGGGTACTGGTGGCGGGGTCGAGGCGGTAGGTGGTGGCAGCCGGCCGGGCCGCACACAATGCGAGAAACTGAAGGAAGATGGCGAAAATGGTTAGCGTTTTCATGGAGAAAATGGTTATTTAAATGGTTAAACGTCTTATCAGACCGTCATGTCGAGCGCA
>NZ_DASVSI010000050.1:0-49248 GCF_036388155.1 Hymenobacter sp.
CCGAGCCGAAGGCGTCGCCCTTGTAGGCCACGGCCATGACGCGCACGGCCCCGCTGAACTGCGGGACGCGCATTTTGTAGCGCACTTTGCCGTTGGCATCGGCCCGCAGCACGCCGCTCCACTTGGCCAGCAGCTGCACCCGGCGCGAGGGCACGGGCGTGGTGCGGCGACTCAGGTCGGCCCCGTCGCCGCCCACACTGCTGGTGCCCAGCTCGGGCAGCAGGAAGGGGTACACGTCGTAGGCATTTACTTCCAAGGCGCGCTTCTGGTAGAAGTAGCCGTAGGGGTCGGGCGTGAGGTAGTTTTTGATTTGCAGAATGCCCTCGTCCACCACGGCCAGCGTGACCTGGGCGCGGGGCGCGGTGGTGATTTCCACCGTCTGGAATATCTGCGAGCGGCTGGTGGCGGGCGCGGCAATGGCCACCGCGAGGCGAGCCCCCGGCTTTTCCACCGTGAGCGGCACGAAGCCGCGGGCCACGGTGAGCGGCAGGCGGTTGTCGGAGATGGCGCGAATGGCCGTGGCCGTCACGTACACGTTGGGCACGTGCTCGGCCTTGATGGGGATTTTGACCTGGGCCGATTTCTGGTCGGTGGTCACGTAGAAATGGTCGAGCACGCTGCCACGCTCCACAGTCACGAGCACGCGGCCGGGGAAGGGCGTTTTCAGCAGCAGGTTGGCGGTTTCGCCGGGCTCGTACTTGGCTTTGTCGGCCTCAATGGTCACCTCGCCCTCGTTGTTCACCTCGAAGGAATTGGCCTGGGTATCGCCGTAGCCATAGGCGTAGAAGCGCTGCGCCACGTAGCTCAGGGCACCGGGCCGGCTGATGCGCACCTCGTATTCGCCCGAGTTCAGGGGCGTGAAGCTGAACGCCGTGCCGTTGCCCACGGCCTGCGTGCGGGCCACAATGGTTTGCTCGCGTTGCTGCGAATTGTACACGTAGCGGCCGCCCTGGCGCTCCAGCACGGTTTCCCAGAGCAGGCGCACCACTTTTATCTGGGCCTGGGCGCTGGTGGGCTTGCCCTGCGGTGTGAGGGCCAGCAGGCGCACGGTGGCGGCCTGGCGCGTGTTCAGCAGTTCCGGAATGTCCTGGATGCCGAACATCGTGGCCTGGGTTTGCACGTCGAAGGTGGCGAGGCGGTTCACAGGCCGGCCGGTTTCGTCGAATACGGTGGCGAATGCCACGCCTTCCAGCGTGCCCAGGTCGCGCACTTCGGGCACGTCGAAGGTGGCGGTGGCTTTGCCGGTGGCATCGGTCATGCCCTCGCGGGTTGTTTTTTCGAAGCGTGAGGTGGGCGTAGTAGTTGTTTCTTCGCCGTCTTCCGACGTAATGGTTTTGCGCCGCTCGCCGCTGTTGATGTCGAAGGAGTAGCCGGGGAAGTTTTTGGGCGCGAAGCTTTTCTCTTTCAAGGAGAATTCCACCTCAAACTTCCGGTCGGCCGCGGGCGGGCCGAACAGGTTTTGGGCGCTGATGGTGGCCGTCACGGTCTGGGCCGGTTTCAGCACGGTGGGCGCGGCAGTCACGCTCACTTTCAGGCGGTCGGGAATGAATTCTTCCACGCTGATTTGCTTGGACGTCAGCAGCACATCGTTGCCGGTCAGCACTTCCATCGTGTAGAGGCCGGTCATGATGGCGGGCGGCAGAATGAAGCGGCTTTCGAACGAGCCAGCAGCGCTCAGCTTCTGGCGCAGGCTGCTGTATTCCTTGCCGGTGGGCAGCAGCAGGCGGATTTTGACGGGCAGGTTGGCGGGCGGGGTTTGCCAGTCTTCGGTGCGCACCACGGTGTTGGTGCGCACGGTGTCGCCGGGGCGGTAGAGGTTGCGGTCGCCGTAGAGGAAGGCCTGGTAGCGGGCCGCATTACTGGTGAGGCCGCCCACTTCGAAGCGCGAGGTTTCGACCCGGCTTTTGTTGAGGTCGAGGAAGGTGAAGTCGGCGTCTTTCGTGGCCGTTATCATGCCCAGCTTAAAGCGTTTCATGCTGGCGGCGGAGTCGAAGGCAGCCACGCCGGAACCGTCCGTCGTCACCGTGCCGATGACTTGGTTATTCGAGCTCACCATGTTTACCGTCACGCCGCTCAGCGGTTGGGCCGTGCGGATGGAGTTGGCAAACACCAGCGTGCCGCCGGTGGCGCCCTGCCGCACAATCAGGCCCACGTCCGTCACGGCCACCAGCTTGCTCACTTGCAGCCACTGGCGCTCGGTGTCCTGCACGCGCACCACGTACAGGCCTTTCATGGCGCCCTGGAATTCCAGTTCCTTCAGGTCGAGGTTCAGCAGGCGCAGGCTGCCCGCTTTGGGTAAGCCGGTGACGGAAATGGTGCGCTCGGAAAGGACGTTGCCGATGTTTTCGGTGTCGTAGTAGCGGAAGCTGCGGTCGATGTATTCGCCGTCTTCGTCGCGGTTGCTGCCTTCGTCGTATTCGCTTTCCTCGCCATCGTAGCCGGGGTAGCCGTAGTTGGCCTCGCCGCGCAGCAATTGCTGAATGTTGTTGGCGTAGACCTTGGCAATGGTCACCTTCACCTTCTGCACCTCGTTGATGCGCAAACCCAGGTTGCGGGTGCCCAGCGCGTCGAGGTACATGGCCTTTTCGCCGCTGGCAAAGCTGATGCTGGGCCGCTCGGCCGCGAAGGAAACCAACTGACTGTAAGGCTCATACAGCTGCCCGCCTAGCATGCCGCGCGCGCCGGAAGCCAGCGTCACCTGATAGGTTTTGCCAACCACAAAATTGCCTTTCAGTGCAAAGCCGCTTTCCAGCGCTTCGATTGTAAAAGGCGCGCTTGGCGACACCTTCAGCACGCTTTGAATGTCGTTTACGGCCACTGGCTGGTTGGTGAGCACCGTCACCACGGCCTCGCCGTTTACCAGGGAGCCGGTCAGCTCGCGCACTTCCAGAATCTGCGGCTCGGGCACTTCCAACTGGGCGGTGAGCGGCTTGTCGGTGGCTTTGCCGCCCACGGCGGGCACCAGGCCGGGCGCCACTTCCACGGTCAGGGCCGCGCCGGGCTTCACGTCCTGCGTGAAGCTCAGACCCAGCGTCTTGTCGGGCTCGGCCGAAATGAGCTGCACGGCCACGGGCTTGCCGTCCTGGCTCACGCGCAGCAGCGGGCGCAGGTCCACGGGCCGCACGGGGTAGTTGAACACGAGGTTGGCGCGCAGCTCGGCGGTGCCCGCGGCCCGCTCCGAGCGGCCGTAGAACACCTGCGGCGTGGCCATGCCCAGGTAGGGCGTGTGGAAGCGCCGGCGGTTCAATTCCAGCTTGTCTTTGCCGCTGGGCATGTTTTCGGTACGCAGCGCGGCGTCGAACACGGTGCTGGGGCGAAAGGGCTCCAGCGGCGAAAAGGTCAGCTCCCGGTCGCCGGTCCACTTGAACTTGCCGCGCACGGCCGGCGTGAACTGCACGTACTGCGTGGTGTCCCAGCGGTTGAGCTGGGCGTCGGCCACCACGGCCTCGTCAAACGTGAAGATGAGGTTGGAGTAGGGGTCGATTTCTTCGCCGTCGGTTTGCTCGGTGGCGGCCTGTTCCTGGGCCGTTTTTTTGGAGCAGGAAGAGGCAACAAATAGCGCCAGAAACAGCAGCAGAAGGGGTAAGCGGCGCAGAAATGTGAGGTGCATAAAAAGCGGGAGCGTAAGGACGCGGGAAGGTATATATATTCCGGCTTTTTAGATGCTGCTTGCAGAAGCTTAATCTTGAGTTGGCTCACCCTCGTTCACCTCACCCCTGGCCCTACCGGATACGACCCCGGTCCTGCGGAGAGGGGAACCGGACGGACTGTAGCGTGGACTTTTAGTCCGCGAGTTGCTCACATCTGCACAATTTACGCGCGGACTAAAAGTCCGCGCTACCATTCGTTTGGCTCCCCTCGCCGCGGGAGAGGGCCCGGGGGTGAGGTTCCGCGGGGCTGAATTCTTCCACCATTTTATAAGCTCAACCAACCGCCCCGCCTTCTCCCCAGCCGTATAAAATTCACCTACTAATCCTACCATTATGCCCGCCGACCAAACCCGCCTGCACGCCGACGTCACTTTCCTCACCAACCTGCAACCGGCCCGCAATTGCCACAACTTGCAGTCGCTCAACAAAGCGGCCGACTACATCAAGGGCTGCTTCGAGAAGCTGAGCGGCACCGTCTCGGAGCAGGCGTTTACGGCCGATGGGCGGCGCTACCGCAACATCATTGCTTCCTTCGGCCCGCCTGAGGCCGAGCGCATCGTTGTGGGGGCGCACTACGACGTGTGCGGCGACCAGCCCGGCGCCGACGACAACGCCAGCGCCGTGGCCGGCCTCATTGAAACTGCCCGGCTGCTGCACCTGGACCGCCCGGCGCTCAAGCACCGCATCGATTTTGTGGCCTACCCCAACGAGGAGCCGCCCTACTTCGCCACCGAGCACATGGGCAGCGCCGTGCACGCCAAGGCCCTGCACGCGGCCAACATCAAGGTGCGAGCCATGATTTGCTACGAAATGATTGGCTACTTCAGCGACAAGCCCAACTCGCAAAGCTTCCCCAACGAAGCCTTGGCCAAGCTGTACCCTTCCACCGGCAACTTCATTGTGGTGGTGGGCAAAACCGGCCAGGAAGCTTTCACTCAGCAGGTGCAGCAATTGATGAAGCCCCACGCCGGCCGCCTCGACGTGCAGCGCATCAACCTGCCGGCGGAAATGGGCCTGGCCGGCCTCTCGGACCACCGCAACTACTGGCGCCATGGCTACAACGCCGTGATGATTAACGACACTTCCTTCCTGCGCAACCCGAACTACCACCAGAAAACCGACACCATTGACACGCTGGATTTTCCGCGCATGGCGCAGGTAGTGAACGGCGTGTACGGGGCGTTGCTGGCGCTCTGAAAACTAAACACACCAATAGAAACGTCATGCTTCGGCTGCGCTCAGCATGACGTTTGCGAATACATTCGTTAAGCTAACGATTGCCAAGAAGCCTGAGTCAGGACAGCGGATGACGTGCTAGAAGCGCCTGCAGCTCGGCTGGCGTTTTGTCCTCCAAAGTGAGCAGCGCCTCGTATGGGTCGCCCGGAAGATGTAGCAAAGCGGCAAAGGCCGGCTCGGTTTTCAGGCCTTGCGTTTTGAGGTGTTGCACGGCCTGCCGCCACGCCTCGCCGCCGGCTTGCAGAATGGCGTGCTCCACCACCATGTGCCGAAACGCGCGTTGCTGCACGGCAGGTACGGCTTGGCCAAACACCTCTATTTCGGTGCCGAGATAAAAGAAAGTGCTGATGGTGCAGTTCAAGCCGCCAATAGTGGTTCGGCGCAGGCAGAAACCTGGCAGATGCCCATACTGCGCCCGCAGCACCGCGCTGAACTGCGCCTCCATCAACGGATGCACCTCGCACAGCACATCAAGGTCACTGCCCGGAACGTCAATGTTGAGGGGCACAGTACCGGCCAGTACCGGCCCGAAATCGGCCAGCGTCTGCCAAAGCTTTAGTATTTGCAGCGTCTCATGAGCCTCCCGCTGCCGGGGGGTGCCGTGTTGCATATAGGCAGGGTCAGTCCAATTTCTCACTGAGCAGGAATAATCGTCAACAAGCGCATTGAGCCGGTTTTCAATGGATGCAACTGAGCACTTTTGTTGATAGGCGGCTGGGTTAGCGCACATAGTCCAGCACTTCCCGCAGGGCCGTCACGGTATGGAAATTCACTTCGGCTAACTGTTCGGCCGGCACGTGCTCGTGAATCCAGTTGGCGTGGTAGGGCACGTGCACGGCGGGGTAGCCCAGGCGCGCCACCGGCAGAATGTCGGATTTCAGGGAGTTGCCAATCATCACAAAGTTCGCGGGCGTGGCCTCGAGGCGGGTGAAGAGGCGTTGGTAGGTGGGCTCATTTTTCTCGCTCACAATCTCAACGTAATCGAAAAAGTCGCCCAGGCCGGAACGGGCCAGCTTGCTTTCCTGGTCAAACAAGTCGCCTTTGGTAAGCACCAGCAGTTGGTGGCCGCGCAACTTGAGCTCCGTCAGCACCTCCACCACGTCGGGCAGCGGCTCGATGGGAAAGCGCAGCAGCTCCTTGCCCAGGTCCAGAATCTGCTGAATCTCACCCCCCACCACGGCCCCACCCGAGAGCTGAATGGTGGTTTCTATCATCGACAGCATAAACGACTTCGCCCCGTAGCCGAACAGCTGCATGTTGGCGCGCTGCACGTCGTAGAGCCGGGCGTTGATGGTGGGCTCGTCGGCATACGGCGCCAGCAGCCGCAAGAGTTGGAGTTCGACGTGGTCGAAGTGCGGCTGGTTGGGCCACAGCGTGTCGTCGGCATCGAAGGCAATGAACGTCTGAATAGGCATGGTTTGATGATTTAAAACGTCATGCAGAGCGCAGCGAAGCATCTCGCGTGGGGTAGCAACTCAATCGTAAGAGTTAGTGGTAGCACGCGAGATGCTTCGCTGCGCTCTGCATGACCGAACTGCGCCAACTCCGCAAAGCTACCGACCTTTGCCTTCCATGAAGCACCTGATTGACCAGGCCCAGTGGCCGCGCCGCGAGCATTTTGCCTTCTTTTCCGCTTTCGAAGAACCCTTCTTTGGTCTCACCGCCAACGTGGACTGCACCGCCGCTCAGGCCGAAGCCAAGCGTCTGGGCGTGTCGTTTTTCCTGTACTACCTCTACCACGCCCTCGAAGCGGCCAACGAGGTGGAGGAATTCCGCTACCGCATCGAAGACGGCCAGGTGTACTGCTACGACCGCATTCACGTGTCGGCCACCCTCGGCCGGGCCGACCACACATTCGCCTTTTCCTTCATCGAGCAGAACGATGAGCTGGCAGGGTTCATAGCCGCCGCCGAAGCCGAGATTGCCGCCGTGCAAGCCAGCACCGGCCTGCGGCTGAGCGACGCCACCGCCCGCCCCGACGTAGTGCACTGCTCGGCCATTCCGTGGGTGCGCTTCACGGCGCTCTCGCACGCCCGCAGCCTCAGCCACCCCGACAGCTGCCCCAAAATCTCCTTCGGACAAGTGTTTCAGGAAGGCGCTACCCGGCAGCTGCCCGTATCGGTAAACCTGCACCACGGCCTTGGCGATGGCTACCACGCGGGGCTGTTTTTTGCCGCGCTGCAACGGCGCCTGGGGTGAGCCCGGACGGGGTAGAGACGCATATTTGCGTCTCGTCGTTGAACGGTAATCGTATAAACGGCGCGGACGACGAGACGCAAGTATGCGTCTCTACATTAAAGCACGTGCTACCTTTTTTCATCTCATGCTTTCGCACCCGCACGAAGTCTTCTTGGAAGTGGCCCAACGCCTGAGCTTCACCAAAGCCAGCCAGGCGCTGTTCATCAGCCAGTCGGCCGTGAGCAAGCAGGTGAAGGCCCTGGAGGAGCACTACAAAACCGGCCTGTTCGAGCGCCTGGGCAGCAGCATTCAGCTCACGCCAGCCGGCCTCAAGCTCTACCAAAAGCTGCTGCAAGCCAAGCAGCTGCAGCAGGAATTGCACCAGGAGATGAGCGAGTTGAGCACCGAGTTTGCGCCCAGCATGCACCTGCTCATCGGGGCCAGCACCACTATTTCGCTCTACGTGCTGCCGCCCGTGGTTTCGGCCTATTTGCGCCAGCACCCCAACCGCCAGCTCAGCCTCAAAAACCGCAATTCCGACAACATCCTGCGGGCCCTGCTCGACCACGAAATCGAGCTGGGCATCATCGAAGGCATCCACAAGGTGAGCAACGTGACCTACACGCCTCTGCTCACCGACGACGTGGTGGCCGTGTGCGGCGCCAACAACCCGCTGGAAAACCGCACCCTCGAAGTGCACGACCTGCTCACCACACCGCTCGCGTTGCGCGAGGCCGGCTCTGGTACCCTGGCCGTGCTCGAGGAAGCCCTGGCCCGGCACCGCATCAAGCTGGCGGCCCTGCCGGTGCGCGTGCGCCTGGGCGGCACCGAGGCCCTCAAGAACTTCGTGCGCGTGGACACCTGCCTGGCTTTCCTGCCGCGCCAAGCCGTGGTGAAAGAGCTGGCTTCGGGCGAATTCTCAGAAGTAAAAATCAGGAATTTTCCGTTGAAGCGGGAGTTCAACTTCATTCAGCGCAAGGGCACCGAGAACAACGCACCGTACCGCGACTTCCTGCTTTTTACCAAGCGTTATTATTCCCGCAAGGCATAGCCTATTCCAAATACCCATCCCAGATTGGCATACCACGGCTGAACAGTTCCCGTACTTTGGGGCGGTGAGGCAGTGAACTGGTGAGATGGCGAGTCTAACGTTCCATCTGCGCAGTGCGAACATCAAACTCACCACTTCGCCATCTCACCGTCTCACCATTTGTAGATGAATCTGGTAGCCTCTGAATCCCTTTCGCGCTTGGTGGCGCTGCACTGCTCACAGTGCGGAAAAGCATATTCGGCCTTCGACTTGCAGCGTGCGTCGGCCTGCTGCAGCCAGCCCCTGGTGGCCGACTACGACCTGCACGAGCCCCTGAGCCGCGACGTCATCGACCGGGCCGACTCTTCTATGTGGCGCTACGGCGCGCTGCTGCCCCTGCTGCGCGAGGAGAACAAAGTAACCCTGGGCGAAGGCATGACCCCCATGCTGCGCCTGCCGCGCTTGGCCGCGCGCTACGAGCTGTCTTCCCTTCTGCTGAAGGACGAAGGCCAAAATCCCACCGGCTCGTTTAAAGCGCGCGGCCTTAGCATGGCCATTTCCAAAGCCAAAGAGCTGGGCGTGGAAGGCTGCATTATCCCCACGGCCGGCAACGCGGGCGTGGCCATGGCCGCCTACTGCGCCCGCGCCGGTCTGCGGGCAGTGGTGGTAATGCCCCGCCACACTCCGCAGGCGTTCAAGGAAGAATGCTATTGGTACGGGGCCGAAGTGGAGCTGGTGGACGGCCTCATCAGCGACTGCGGCGCCCGCGTGCGCCAGCGCAACGCCGACGGCGCCCTGCTCGACATCTCGACCCTGAAGGAGCCCTACCGCCTCGAAGGCAAGAAAACCATGGGCTACGAAATTGCCGAGCAGCTCAACTGGACGCTGCCCGACGTGCTGCTGTACCCGGCCGGCGGTGGCACCGGTCTCATCGGCATCTGGAAAGCGTTTCAGGAAATGCAAGCCCTCGGCTGGCTGGCACCCGACGTGGCCTTGCCGCGCATGGTGGCCGTGCAAGCCAAAAACTGCTGCCCGCTGCTCGAAACCTACGCCGGCCGCCAGCCCAACTGCCACAGTTACCACGGCAGCCCCACGCTGGCCAACGGCCTAGCCGTGCCGCACCCCCTGGGCGAGGCCATGATGCTGCGCGTGCTGCGCGAGTCGCACGGCACGGTGGTGAGCGTAAGCGAAGAAGACATGCTGGCCGGCATGCGCGACTTGGGCCAGCAGGAAGGCCTGTTTGTGGCCCCCGAAGGCGCCGCCGTATGGATGGCGGCCCGCCAGCTGCTCGCCACCGGTTGGCTGCACCGCGACGAAAAAGTGCTGCTCCTGAACACCGGCAATGCCCAGAAATACCTAGACAACGTAGCCGGCCGCGCCTTTAGCTAAGCATTAGAAAACACCGCTGGTCAAAAGGGCCGTCCTGCTGGTTGTCCATACAGCTTAGCTCAAGGCAAACACCCAAACGTAGCCAATGCTGCCGATGAGAAAGGCACTGAATGCCCAGTTCGCCAGTTCGCCAAGGCCAACAATGTCGAGGCCGATAGCTGCCACGCCCATCACCGCCAGCACCACCCCGGCATAATAGGAGCGGGCGTGGTTGGGCGAGTGCCGCAGCCGCCACGTGCCCACCAACGGAAACAGCAGCCCCAACGACACGTACCCGGCACTCTGCACCGCCGGCAGGGGCAGGGCCGTGGCGTATGTGATAAGCGCCGCTACGCCAACGCCCAGCAACGCCAGGAACTGGTTGGAATGCCGCGTCTGCTCGGGACTAAGAGCCAGCCGACCATCGGCATTGAAGCGCAGCAGCGAGCTGAAAATGGAGTCGCTGAACCAGCTCATGTACACCAGCGCCAGATATGGAATCAGGAGCGGGCGCATGAACCGCGACAGCACAAACAAGCCGATAAACATGCCGCGCCGCGCCCCGTCGCTGAGCGAAGCCGACCAGTAAGTAAACCGCATAAACGTACGGTACACCCAAAAGCGGGCCTTGAGGGCTTCCACCAGCCCCTCGCGGGCAAAATCCGAGGTGGGGTCCAGGCGCAAGGCTTCGCGGAAGTGAGCTTGGGCCTCGGCCGGGCGGTTGGTTTCAAGGGCCACCCAACCGGCCTGCGCCTGGGTGATGCTGCTGTCGGCCCCGTAGCCCAGGGCCGAGCGGGCGGCGGTGCCGGCCTCCTGGGTGCGGCCTTGCCGGGCCAGGGCGCGGGCGTGCAGGCCGTGCAGGTCGGCGTGCTCGGCGTCGAGGCTGAGGCCGGTTTCGGCGGCTTGCAGCGCCGCCTGCCACTGCCCGCTTTGCAGGCGCAGCTGGCCCAGCAGGTGGTAGTAGTCGGCGTCGTTGGGGTCGAGGGCCAGGGCTTCGTTGATGGCCGCCAGCGCCTGCTTGGGGTGGTGTTGCCTGTCCTCAATCAGGGCCAGCGCGTAGAAGGCAAAATCATACTCCGGCGCCAGATGAATGGCCAGCTCCGCTTCGGCCTGGGCCTCGGCTAGCTGCTCTTGTTCCAGCAGGCACACGGCCAGTAGGGCATGGGCCACGAAATCGTGCGGGTCCTCGCCAAGCTGGCGGCGCAGCTCGGTGGCGGCCAGCGCGTGGCGTTTCTGGCTCAGCAGCAGCTGCACGCGAGGGAGGTAGGGGGTAGAATTAAGGGCCATAGATTAAAAACGAGGAAAGGAATTGTCCTTGCTTTGCCGCTTGCGCATGTATTGTACCGCGAAAATGGCCATCATGAAAATGGCCGGTCCTGCACGCAGCCGAAGTGTTACGTTCAAATAAATAGCCGCTGCCAACAACATAGCCAACGCTGCCCACGCCGGTGGCGAAGAAGCCCATGGCCGCAGCAAAGCGGGTTTATTATGCAGTTGAAAAAGTGGGTCGTGGCGGTTGAGCCATTCCGCCCGAGAGGTATAGGCCACGACGGCTAAGCGGACTGGCAACGTCCTAAACCCCAGCTCGACCCCGAGAGTCCGTTCGCTCGCTTCTCGTCGTACGGCTCCAAGCAGCCAAGCTGGCCAAGTGGCTAACTGACGGGCTGACTGCAGCAGCGGCACTAATTGAGCAGCCTCTTCGGGCGATTGACGCAGGGCCTCTGCCAGGTGCGGCTCGGCGGCCCGGGGTTCGAAGCGTTTCAGTAGTAGCTGGCCTAAATGGCTGTGCACCAATGCGCTCTCTGGAGCTACCTGCAGGAGCAGGTCAAAATCTTGGTCGGCCGCATGGGGCCTGTCGCGGGCCTCTTGAGCCAGGGCACGCCACAACAAGCAATTGGGTTGCTGCGGGTCTATTCGTAACCCGGCCTCGCCGCACTTCACGGCCTCAGCGTAGCGGCGCTGCACGTAGAAAAGTTGGGCCCGATAGCCGTAGTATTCGGCTTGATGCGGAGCCAGGCGCAGCGCTTCATCCACAGCCGTTATTGTTTCGTGCAACTGCCCCAGTTGGCCGCGCACCTGCGCTAGTGCATAGTGTGCCTCGGCGGCTTCCGGAGCTATGCGAATGGCCGCTTGGGCCGCTTCCCTGGCCTCAGTAAGCCGATTGAGTTGCTGAAGGGCAGCCGCCAGGGCGAGAAAGGTTGCCCAGCCGGCGGGGTCGGCGGCCAGGCGCTGGCGGGCCAACTGCTCCGCGAGTTGCGGCCGGTGGTGCTCCAGCAGCAGCCAGATGCGCTCAAGCTCAGGAATACTGGTAGCAGACCCCGTCATAGCCGCTAATTGCCCGGCTTCTTCACCCCCAAATACACCAGAATGTCGT
Source organism: Hymenobacter sp. (assembly GCF_036388155.1). Taxonomy (NCBI): domain Bacteria; kingdom Pseudomonadati; phylum Bacteroidota; class Cytophagia; order Cytophagales; family Hymenobacteraceae; genus Hymenobacter; species Hymenobacter sp. Next base: position 11,837 of record NZ_DASVSI010000050.1, read on the forward strand.
CATACAGCCCGCCCTCGTTGGAGTACAGCGCGTAGTTGCGGGCCGTGGCGAACCATTCCTTGGTGCTGGGCTTCACCAGCTTGGCGGCGTCCAGCAGGTGGCTTTGCTCAATGGGCAGGGGCCGGCCGCTGCGCATGGAGGCGCGCAGGCACACGTCCACGGCCCCGTCTACCAGGGCCATGAGGTCGGCGCCGCTGAGGCCGGCGGTGCGGGCGGCTACGGCCGTGGTGTTCACGCCGGGGGCCAGGGGCTTGCCGCGCAAGAGAATATCGAGAATGGCGGCGCGGGCCGGCTCGTCGGGCGGCGTAACCAGGGTAATGCGGTCGAAGCGGCCGGGGCGGCGGAAGGCCGGGTCGAGGTGCCAGGGCGCGTTGGTGGCGGCCATAATGAGCACGCCCTCGTTGGAGCGGGTGGCGCCGTCCAGCTCCTCCAGAAACTGGTTGATGACGGTGCGGCCGGCACTTTGGCGCAAGTCGTGGCGGTTGGCGGCCAGGGCGTCTACCTCATCAAAAAACAGCACGCACGGCGCCTGGGCCCGCGCCAATTCAAACAGCTGGTGCAGGTTTTTTTCGCTGTTGCCCAGCCACATGTCCAGAATGTCGGCAATGCCCACGCTGATGAAGCTGGCCTGCACCTCGCCGGCCGTGGCACGGGCCAAGTGAGTTTTGCCGCAGCCGGGCGGGCCGTAGAGCAGCAGCCCGCCGCCGCTGGCCTTGCCATAGGCTTTGTACAGGTCCGGGAATTGCAGGGGATGGATGATTTTGAGGCGGATTTCGTCCTTCACCGCCTCCATGCCGCCCACATCGGCGAAGTTGATTTTGGGCCTTTCCAAGCCCATCAGTTGGGCCTGCGCGCTGGGCGCATCGTCGTCGGGCGGCGGAGGGGTGCCGTAGCCGCCGCTGGCAGGCGTGGGCACGCGGCGGGCCGGCGCGGCGGCTTCCAGGGCCTGGCCCAGGTCGCGGTCGGCCAAGCCGGGGTTGATTTCTAGGGCGTGGGCGTAGGCCTCGCGGGCTTCGGTGGGCTGGCCGGCGGCCAGCAGCAGGCGGGCGTGCAGCAGGTGCGCGGGGGCGTAATCGGCGCGTTGACCCAGCAAATCTTCCACCACCACAAAAGCCGCCGAGTGCTTGTTGCTGGCAAAGTAAGCTTCGGCCAGGCTCAGGCGCAGGGCGTCGTCGGTGGGGTGCTGGCGCAGGCCGTCGCGGCACAGGGTTTCGGCCTCCTGGTGCCGGCCGGCCGCGTTGAGCTGGCAGGCCACGTGCTGGCGCAGGGGCAGGTTATCGGGTGAAAACTGCAGGGCGTCGAGCAGCGGCTGAAGGTCGGCGGACATAGGGTAGAGTAGCTTATCAGCCGGAAAGTTAACGTGCGCGCACCGTCGATTGGCGATAGTCAATTCTTTAACCGGGCAGCTGTGCCAAGACGGCCTGTCCGGCCTCGTCGCTTAGGCCTTCTATCTCGACCTTTTTGAACGGAGAGGTGTGCCCGCTCAGCAAGACAACCCGGCTCTTGGGCACGTTGAAAATGTCGGCCAGAAACGCCAGCAGCACCGCATTAGCATGGCCTTCCTGGGGTGGTGCTTGCAGGCGCACGGTTATCGAGCCATCGGCGGCGCGCAGCAACTGGTTTTGCCGGGCATTGGGCTTGGCGCGCAAGTGCAGAATCATGACTTGGTTGTTTAAAAAAATAAACAGAACGTCATGCTGAGCGCAGCCGAAGCATCTCTACCGCAATAGTAAATGAATTACTTGCGCGGTAGAGATGCTTCGGCTGCGCTCAGCATGACGTTCTTAATTCCGCCGCTATTGCCTTACCCGCGCTTGCCCAAACGGGCACTGGTCCAGCACCACGCAGCGGCCACAGGCGGGCGTGTGGAAGTAGCAGCATTTCTGACCGTGGTACATGAGGGCTTCGTGGTGGTCGTACACCTGCTGGGCGTCCCAGTTGGGCGGCAGCAGGACTTCCAGCAGCTTGTGGGCGGGACCTTCGCCCACTTTCGGGCCGATGAGGGCCAAGCGTTGGGCCACGCGGTGGTGGTGGCTGTCGACGGGCATGGCCGGGATGCGCAGTGAGCTGAAAAGGAGGGTGGCCGCGCTGGTTTTGGGCCCTACGCCACTGATGCTCTCTAGCCAGGCGCGGGCTTCCGGCACGGGCATCTCGGCCAGGAAATCCAACGAGCACGGCGCATCGGTCCCGCAGCGCTCGCTGATTTCGCGCAGCACGGCCTGGATGCGGGGCGCTTTCTGCTCGGGCCAGGTGCAGGCGCGGAGGGCATGCTGCACAGCTTCGGTGGGGGCGTCGCGCACGGCTTCCCAGGTGGGAAACGTGGCCCGCAGTTCCTGATAAGCGCGGTGCGAGTCGGCGTTTTTGGTACGGTGCGAGAGCAGGGCGCTTACCAGCTCGCTCAGCGGGTCTTTGGTGCTGAAAAACGGGAATGGCGCCCCGTATTCGGCGCACAGCCGCTCGTGTACCAGCAACGCTTTGGCTTGGCGGGTGGCAAAATCAGGGGCCAGGGGGCCGGCAGCAACGGCAGGTTTCATGCTCAGCTTACGCGGGCAATTGGGGCTGAGTTAAATAAAAAGAGGAACAAAGAATTGTCATTGCGAGGCCGCAGGCCGTGGCAATGACAATTCTTTGTTCCTCTTTCTTCATCAAACGCAGCGCCTCGCTCTATTTCCCCGAGTTGTAGAGAGAAATGGCTTGGCGCTGGTTGTTGGCCTGCTTGCTTTGCAGCACAATGGGCACGATGAGAACGGGAATGGCGGCGTAAATCAGCGGCGAGATAGACCGGCCATTGTCGGTGGGCCGCAACGACTGCAGCGCCCCGGCCACCATGAGGCCGCCGCCCACCACGTAGCTCGCAATGGTGGCTTGGCGGTAGCGCCGCGACTCGGCCAGCAGCTGCTGGGCGCCGGCGTTGTCGGCCGTGGCCAGCATCAGGTTGCGGGCGCTGAGGCTCTGGATGGGGCCGTTGTCTTTGGAGAAATACTCGGTTTTCACCGTGCGGTAGCCGCCATACGGGTAGCCGCCAAAGCCGCCATAGCCGTAGCCATACCCCGGGTATCCCAGGCCGCCGGGGCCCGAGCTGTACTGCGTGGTGGTGACGGAATACAGGCTGATGCGCCCGGTCTTGTCGCGCCGCAACGTTGACTCGCGCGAGGAGCCCGGCAACTGCGTGCGCACGTAGTGCCCCGACTCATCCTCGTAGAACCCGACCTCGGCCAACTCAAACTTGCGCTGCCCGTCGAGCAGCACGTAGGAGCGTCCAAACAGCGGCTGTTTCAATTCCACGTCGGAGGCGGTGTACACCATGCCGTTTTTCAAGCCCACCTGAAAGCGGGCCGCGCGGGTATTATCGCCGGGCAGCTGGCCGGGCCGCGTGGGCGCGTAAACGGGCGCAGGGGCCGAGGCCGGGCCGGGCTGCGGCGCCGTGGCCGCTCGCCGCGCGGTGTCGGTCGGGGCCACGGGCACGGTATCCAGCTGGCGCGGGGCCGGGGCCGGACGGTTTTGGGCCGGGTTGGGTATCGACGGCGGCGCACCCAACTGGCGCGGGCCTTGGTCTTGCGCGTGGGCACCACGCCCCCCAAGCAACACCACAAGCAAAGCCGGAAAAAGAGCGGGAATTCTCATAAACTAGACAGCGAGAGGAACAGTAGGGCCGAACAAGGTACCAATGCGCAGCAAATAATGCAGAACCGCCCAAAAGTCCGCCAGCGGGCGCCGCAACACGCAGCGCCCCCACAACTCCAACGAGGCTCGGGGCCGTTTATTCCCTGCAAAGTCTCGGCCAAAGCGCGGGCGTTGCTTCCCCAAGCCCCAGAACTGGCTTCCGCCTGCCGGCCTCCTTACTTCAACAACTTTTCCAGCAAGCTGAGGCTGTCGGCGAGGTCCGGGCTGGTTTCAAAATCCAACGGTTTGAGGATGTAGCCGCTCACGCCCAGGTTTTCAGCGCTGACGCGGTCCACGTCCATGCTGGAAGTGGTGGTGATGAAGACCGGAATGTCCCGGAACTCGGGGTTGGAGCGCAATTCTGTGAGGAATTCGATGCCGTTCATGCGGGGCATGTTCAAGTCCAGCAAGATGACTTCGGGCAGGGGGCGCAGGGGCTCGCTGCCGTTGCGGCCCAGTAGCAGGTCCAACGCTTCTTCGCCATTAAAAGCCGTGTGCAGCTCGTGGGGCACGTTGAACTTGGCGAAGGACTTCTCCGCCGTCATGGTATCAAAAATATCGTCTTCTACGAGTAAAACAGAGCGCATGCAATAACGGATAAAGGGCGAATTCGAATGAATGGATTTCCGCGGGGCAGCCACGGAGTAGCCGGGCTCAACAATCGTAAATTGGCGTAATGGGTTCCCGGCGGGGAGATTTACTTGGGCCACGTAAAAATAAACCCCGCCCCCTGGCCCGGCGCCGACTCCACTCGGATGGTGCCGTGGTGCTCGTCAATGATTTTTTGCACAATGCTTAAGCCAATGCCGGTGCTTTCGGCGGTATTTCGGTCGCGCAGGGTCTGGAACAGCAGAAATATCTTTTGGTGGTACTCCGGCGCAATGCCCGGCCCGTCGTCCTGCACCCGAAACTCGTAGAGGGTGCCCGCGTCGCGGCAAGTCACTTCTAGGTGGCCGGCGCCCCGCTGGTGGTACTTCACCGCGTTGCTGAGCAGGTTGGTGAATACCTGCTGCAAGCCCAGCCGGTCCGTTACGAAGGTGGGCATGTCGGGCCCGATGCGCAGGGTAAAGTCGGGCGGCACCACCAGTTCGGCCACCTCGCTCAGCAGCAGTTGCACGTTTACCTGGCTGGGCGTTTGCGCCGTGCGCCCCACGCGGGCGTAGGCCAGCAGGCCGTTGATGAGGTCTTCGAGGCGGCCCAGGCGGCCTTTCATTTGGTCGAGGTAGGTGCGGAGCTGCGGAGAAATTTCGGCGGCCAGCTCGTCCTCAATCCACCGCACAATGGTGGTCACGCCTCGTAGCGGGGCCTTGAGGTCGTGCGAGGCCACGTAGGCAAATTGGTCGAGCTCCTGGTTGCGCTTTTCGAGGGCGCTGAAGCTGGCGTCCAGCGTTTGAGTCATCCGGTTAAGCGACGAGGCCAGTCCGCCCAGGTTGTCCTCGGCCGTGTCGGTGATTTTGACCGTGTAGTCGCCCTGCACCACCTGCTCGGCCAGTGCGCGAATTTGGGCAATGCGCCGGCTGATTTCGGCGTTGATGTCGGCTAGTTCGCCCTGCAGGCGGCGGTTATCGGCCAGCTCTTTCACGATTTTTATCACCAGCCACACCACAATCAGAATGGCCAGAATGGCCGACACCAGCACCACGATGGGCGTGGCTTTCTCGAACACGTCTTGCAGGGCGGTGCGCTGGGCCAGCAGCGCCAGCTCGTTGTTCTTGATGCGGTCGTAAAGCAGGCGCACCTGGCGCAGGGTCTGGCGGTCGGTGTCGAGCAGGGTTTGCATGGCCGCCTGGCCCATCGACTTTCTGATTTCCGTGAGCGGCCGCAGGATGCGGAATTCCTGCTCCACCAGCATTCGCAATGAGTCGAGCCGCGCGCGTTGTGCGGGGTTGTCCACGGTGAGTTCCTCGATGCGCTGCAGGCTGGCGGGCAGCTCCCCCGAAGCAATGCTGTAGGGCCGCAGGTACATCGTGTCGCCGGTGAGGAGGTAGCCGCGGGTGCCGGCCTGGGCATCCTTCAGCGCGCCCGTAATGGCGGCGGCTTCCTGGAGGACTTGGTAGGTGTGCTGCACGCGCTCGGTTTGCACGCTCAGCCCGCGGATGCTCCAGAACGAGGCCGAGGCCGTGAGCAGCAAAATGCCCACGGCCAGCGACAAGCCGACGATGATTTTGGGGTCAATTTTCGATTTCATTGGCTGCGAAGGTACTGGCCCGCCCTACGCCTGGGCCTGGCCCAAGGTTGGGCTGGGCGCGCCGCCGGTATCTTTGCGCCCATGCCGTTTTCCCCGTCCGACCGCCTCAGCAGCCCCCAAAACCCCCGCATCAAGCAACTGCTGCGCCTCCAGCAAAAGTCCGCCGCGCGCCGCGCTTTGGGCCTCACCTTGGTCGAAGGCCTGCGCGAGCTCACCATTGCCGTGGAGGCCGGCGTGCCCGTGGCCACCGTGTATTCCTGCCCCGAACTGGCCGGCGAAACCGGCCAACGAGACCTGCAGCAGCTATTCTCCGGCCTGGACAAAGCTCCCGAGTGGTTTGAAGTGACCAAGCCCGTCTTCGAAAAAGTGGCTTACCGCGAAGGGTCCGATGGCCTGCTGGCCGTGCTGCGCACCCCCGCCCGCACCCTCGCCGACCTGCGCCTGCCGCCCAACCCGCTCGTCATTGTGCTCGAAGCCGTGGAAAAGCCGGGCAACCTCGGCGCCATCCTCCGCACCGCCGACGCGGCCCCTGTCGACGCCGTGCTCATCGGCGACCCGCGCACCGACCTGTTCAACCCCAACGTCATTCGGGCCAGCATTGGCTGCGTGTTCACGGTGCCCACGGTGGCCGCCCCAGTGGCCGACATCCTCGCGTTTCTCCAGGAAAAAGGCATTCGGACCTACGCCGCGGCTCTGGCCCCAGAGTCCAAAAACTACACCGAATACGACTTCCGCGGGCCCACGGCGCTGGTCATGGGCACCGAAGCCGACGGCCTCACGCCCCAGATGCGCGCCGCCTGCGACGAAACCATCATCATCCCCATGCGCGGCCGCATCGACTCGCTCAACGTGAGCGTGGCCACGGCCGTGCTCACGTTTGAGGCCGTACGCCAGCGCGGGTAGGAGCGGGCTTAGCGCGCGGCGCTGGTTTTTAGCTCCACGGCACCGCTTTGCAGGCCGCTGCCGGTGGCTTGCAGTTTCAGGGTGCCCGCGGTTTTCGTGGTTTCCACAATGGCCACCAACTGGCCGCTGAACGCCTTCATGTGGGGCTCCTGAAACGACTCCAGGCTGGTGGGGTCGCCGTTGCCCACGGCGCGGAAGCGTCCGGCGCCGCTCACGGCAAAGCGCAGCTCGGTGGCCGCGTTGGGGCACAGGTTGCCTTGCGCGTCCTCAATGCGGGCCGTCACGAAGGCGAGGTCTTTGCCGTCGGCTGTCAGGGCCTTGCGGTCGGCCACCAGCCGAATGTGGTGGGGCTTGCCCGCGGTGCGCACCTGCTCGGTAGCCACGGCTTTACCTTGGGCGTCGTAGGCCACCACTTTCAGGGTGCCCGGCGCGTATTTCACGTCGTTCCACATCAGACGGTAGCGGGTTTCGGGCGTGTCGGCCGTGGTGGTGCGCTTGGTCTGGCGCCCCTGGCTTTTGCCATTCACAAACAGCTCAGCCGAAGGGTAATTGGTGTAGCAAAACACGGGAGTGGTTTGGCCCTCGCGGCCTGGCCAGGTCCAGTGCGGCAGCAGGTGCAGCGTGGGTTGGGTGGTGTTCCAGCGGGCCCGGTAGAGGTAGTACCGGTCCTTGGGCAGGCCGGCCAAATCCAGAATGCCAAATAGGGAGCTGTGCGACGGCCACGACTGGTCGTAGGGCGTGGGCTCGCCCAGGTAGTCGAAACCAGTCCACACGAACTCGCCCAGCACGTTGGGCACGTCGTCTTGCGACGCAAATTCAATGTCGGGAATTTGCGACCAGTTGCACGCCTCCAGGTCGTACGACGACGACTGATTGTCGGGATATTTCCGCTTCTTGGCCTTCACCACCGGAAACTTGTACACGCCCCGCGAGCTCACAGTCGACGCCGTTTCGGACCCCAGCAAGAAGCCCTGCGGCAGCTTCGGCAGCGCCTCGGCGTAGCGGTGGGGCTTGTAGTTGAAGCCCGGAATCTCCACCACCGGCGCAAAACCGTACTTAAAATCGTCGTCGAAACGGTCCATGCCCACGGCCACGGGGCGGGTGGGGTCTTCGCGGTGGCAGATGTCCTGTAAGCGCTTGGCAATGGCCGGCCCGCCGGCGTTGCTCTGGTCGGGCACCTCGTTGCCAGTGCTCCACATGATGACCGAGGGGTGGTTGCGGTCGCGGCGCACCATGTTCACCAGGTCCTTCTCGGCCCACTGGTCAAAATATTGGCTATACCCATTCTTCACTTTGGGCGACTTCCACTCGTCAAAGGCCTCCACCATCATCATAAAACCCAGCTCGTCGCACAGGCTCACCAGCTCGGGCGCGGGCATGTTGTGCGAGGTCCGAATGGCATCGCAGCCCATGTTTTTCAGCAGCACCAATTGCCGCCGGAGCGCCGCCGTGTTGATGGCCGCACCCAGGGGCCCCAAATCGTGGTGGTTGCACACGCCCTTGAACTGACGGACTTTGCCGTTCAGCGAGAAGCCCTTCCCGGCCTCAAATTTGAAAGAACGAATACCAAACGGCGTCTTGTACTCGTCCTTCAGCACGTCGCCCGCATACAGCTTGGAGCTGGCCGTGTACAAAACCGGCGTTTCCGGCGACCACAAACGCGGCGTGGGCACGGTCAGGTTCTGCTCGAATTCCTGGCCTGCGCTGGCGCCCAGCAGCGTCGTTACGCTGGCCACCACTTTCCCCGCCGCGTCCCGAATTTCAGTTTGCAAGCGCAAGCTCTGGGCTGCGCCTGCCGGCGCCACCACGCTGGTTTTGAGGCGCACGGTGGCGCTGGCCGCCGTGATTTCGGGCGTGGTCACGTAAGTGCCCCACACCGGAATGTGCACAGCATCGGTCACCACCAGGTGCACGTTGCGGTACAGCCCCGCGCCGGGGTACCAGCGCGACGATTCGGGCTGATTCTGCAGGCGCACGGCCAGCACGTTGTCGCCGGCCGGCTTCAGGTAGTCGGTTACGTCGAAGGAAAACGAATTGTAGCCGTAGGGCCAATACCCCACTTCCTTGCCGTTGACGAACACATGCGCGTTGCTCATGGCGCCGTCAAAAAGCAGCACGGCGCGCTTGCCCGGCGCAAATCCCGGCACGGCCAGTTGCCGCCGGTACCAGCCCGTACCGATAGAAGGCAAGCCGCCCGTCCGCCCAGCTTTCAGTGTGGCCGTTTTCTCGTTATTCTGCTCAATCTTAACTTCCTGCAAATCATTCCGGCCGTCAAACGGACCGTAGATGGCCCAGTCGTGCGGCACGGTCACGGTCTGCCATTTCGCATCCTGAAAGCCCGGCGTGGCGGCATCGGGCACGTCGCCCTTCGTGAATTTCCAATTGGTGTCCAGCAGGTATTCTTGCCGGGTTTGCGCAACGGCGGGGCGGGCAGCCAGCAAGAGCAAGGCAGCCGTTAGGGTTTTCAGAGCGTGCATGGGGCGGCGGGGATGGAAGCGTGTTTTCAGCTCGAAAGCTACGACCCGGGCCCATTTTGGCCTACAGCGCAGCATTTGCTGCGTGGCACATGAGCCCGCTTTCGCTAATAAATCGTCACGCCAAACCTCAACTCTTTGGCCAACTCGCGGGCCTGCTCCGTCTGCGCATCCGCTACCAAACTAAGCGGGTAAGAGTCGCTATCCAGCGCAAACAACACCAGCGCCAGGCCCAGCGGCTCTAGTGCATCTTGCAAAGCGTCGAGCACTTCGGGGCCAACATTGCGGCGGCCGGCCAGTGCCGAGTCGTCCACCCGCTGGGTTCGCCCTTGCGCCGCCAATGCATCATTCACGTCTTCAACCAGCACCGTGGCTGGCTCGCTCGCGTCGCTTTCCCAAAGCAGGCCTTCGCTATACAGCGCGTCGATGAGCGCAACGTCACGTAGTTCTTGTGCCGGTAGGGCGTCCGCCATGTCACGCTCCTCCAACTCGTCGGCGTATTGTTCCTGATAAGCCGCGGGGTCGCTCAGGGCCAATTCCAGCCGCTCACGTACCCGCTGGGTAGCATCGGGGTCGTGTAAGGTGAAAAGCTGGACGAAACGGCTAAGGTTTTCCTGATTCATAAGTGTGAAATCGGCCTAAAACGAAGGCTTTGGGAATGGTGTCGGGTAAATCGAGTCCGGCCTTTCCGCCGACCCTCATGTAAGAAAACTACGCATATAAAAAGGGCGCGACTAAAGCCGCGCCCTTTTCAAACTTGAACCTCAGCTGAGGCTATTCTGCGGTCTTAGCGTAGCGCAAACGCTCGTTCTCGTCGAGCAGAATCTTGCGCATGCGCACCGACTTCGGCGTCACTTCCAAGTATTCATCCTTCTGGATGTATTCCATGGCCTCTTCCAGCGAAAACTGGCGCTTGGGCACAATCTTGGCGTTGTCATCCGTGCCCGAAGCACGCATGTTGGTCAGCTTCTTGCCCTTCTGGATGTTGATGGTCAAGTCATTCGGACGAGTGTGCTCGCCGATAACCTGGCCAGCGTACACTTCCTCGCCTGGGTCCACGAAGAACGAGCCACGGTCCTGCATCTTGTCGATGGTGTAAGCCGTGCCGGGGCCGGTTTCCAGCGAAATCAGCGAACCCGCGATACGGCCGGGAATCACGCCCTTGTGCTCTTCGAAGTCGATGAAGCGGTGGTTCATGATGGCCTCGCCGCCGGTAGCAGTCAGCACGTTGTTACGCAGGCCAATCAGGCCGCGCGACGGAATGCGGAACTCCAAGTGCTGCAGGTCGCCTTTCGGCTCCATGATGGTCATTTCGCCTTTGCGCATGCTCACCAATTCAATCACTTTGCCGGCGGTTTCCTCGGGCACGTCCACCACGAGCAATTCCATCGGCTCGAGGCGCTTGCCGTTGTCGTCTTCCTTGAAAATAACCTGGGGCTGGCCCACTTGCAGCTCGTAGCCTTCGCGACGCATGGTCTCGATGAGTACCGACAAGTGCAGAATGCCACGGCCGAATACGAGGAAGGTGTCCTCTTTATCAGTCGTCTGCACGCGAAGGGCGAGGTTTTTCTCGGTTTCCTTGAACAGACGGTCACGCAGGTGACGTGAGGTCACGAACTTGCCTTCCTTGCCGAAGAACGGCGAGTTGTTGATGGTGAACAACATGTTCATCGTCGGCTCGTCGATGCTGATGCGCTCCAGGGCTTCGGGGTTTTCGAAGTCAGCCAGCGTATCACCAATGTCGAAGCCTTCGATGCCCGATACGGCGCAGATTTCGCCGCTCTCCACTTGGTCCACCTTCACCCGGCCGAGGCCTTCGAAGATGTGCAGTTCGCGGATTTTAACTTTTTTGATGGTGCCGTCGGCCTTCATCAAGCTCATGTTGGCGCCTTCTTTCAGGGTGCCGCGGTGCACGCGGCCGATGGCGATACGGCCCACGAACGACGAGTAGTCGAGCGAGGTAATCTGCATCTGGGGCGTGCCTTCCAGCACCGGGGCCGGAGGAATCGAAGCCACCACCGCGTCGAGCAGCGGAATGAGGTCGTCCGTCTTGTGCTTCCAGTCGGTGCTCATCCAGCCTTGCTTCGACGAGCCGTACAGCGTCACGAAGTCCAACTGGTCCTCGGTGGCACCGAGGTTGAACATCAGGTCGAATACCTGCTCGTGCACCTCGTCGGGACGGCAGTTTTCCTTGTCTACTTTGTTTACCACCACGATGGGCTTCAGGCCCAGGTCGATGGCTTTGCCCAGCACGAAGCGGGTCTGCGGCATGGCGCCTTCGAAGGCGTCCACGAGCAGCAGTACGCCGTCGGCCAGCTTCAACACGCGCTCTACCTCGCCGCCGAAGTCGGCGTGACCAGGGGTGTCGATGATGTTGATTTTTACGTCCTTATAGCGAACCGATACGTTCTTCGAAACGATGGTAATGCCGCGCTCGCGCTCCAGGGGGTTGTCGTCGAGAATCAGGTCATCGAAGTGCTGATGCGCGTCGAAAATCTTGGATGCGTGGATAATTTTATCCACCAGGGTGGTCTTGCCGTGGTCAACGTGAGCGATGATGGCAATATTCCGAATGTTCTGGGCCATGTGTTGTGTTTTTGCGGGTGCAAAGGTACGGATAAAAAGGCGCAAAGCCTTGTGTTACTCAACTATTAACAAGGGGCCAGGCGAGGGTAGCACCCACATAGCCAAGCCCATCGCCCTAAATCGATTAGGCGAGGCGTAAGGTTCCCAGGCTGTTTTCGTCTACCTCGCCGACCGAACCGTACCCCCACGTCGTATGTTGGTCACTTCGACATTAAACCCCATTCGCTCATGCGTTTCTCTTTGCTAGTGCTCTTTGTTTCGGTTTTTTCGCTCAATTCGGCCTGTTCGCAAAAGCGCGACGTAGCTGTCAATTCGGCCCCGCCGGTACGCACCGTGGGCGGTAAAACCTACTTCCAGCCCCAGCCCGTGACGGGCAAGCCCGACGAATTCCCAGTGCGGAAAACGGAGGCCGAGTGGAAAAAACAACTCACGCCCGACCAGTACTACATCCTGCGCGAAAAGGGTACCGAACGGGCGTTTACCGGCAAGTACCACGATAACCACGCGGCTGGCAACTACTACTGCGCCGCCGACCATAATTTCCTGTTCACTTCTGACACCAAGTTTGAGTCGGGCACTGGCTGGCCCAGCTTTTATGCCCCGGCTACGGCAAATAGCGTGAAAGTGGCTTCGGATGACACGTTCGGCATGACCCGCGACGAGATTGTGTGCGCCAAGTGCGGCGGCCACCTCGGCCACGTGTTCAACGACGGCCCCAAGCCCACCGGCCAGCGCTACTGCATGGACGGTAACGCGCTGGTATTTGAAAAGAAAAAGTAAGCCAAAGCCGCTTTCTGGCTGGCTTGTTCCTTGTCAAGGCGCCCCTTGAATTAAATTTTGAGGGGCGTTTTATTTATCTCAGAGCCAAAGAAACAGCCGAGGCTAGAAATCGTCAATTGCACCAGATGCCTGCCCTGACAGGCAGTGGCCTGACCAAGGTCAACTGTTGGCAGTGAACCTTCGTTTGAGGGGAGTGGCCTACTCCGGCCGCTTGCTTTCAAGCGTTTGTCATGAAAAATATTCGACTGCTCGCCTGCCAACAGCTGCTGGCGGCGGGCACCGTGCTGCTGGGCGCCTGCACTGCCACCGAACAAACGGCCGAAAGAGCCGAGCCCTCCGCCGCGCCCACGGAAATTCGCACCGATGCCGACCGCCGCGCCATCTACAACAGCAACGGGGCAGGCAACAACTCTTCGGTGCCCGACGCCACGCCCAACCGCATGCGCCTGGGCGAGCAAGCCGCCGACATTAACCGGCAAAAGCGCATCGAGAACACCAACACCAACGACCCCAACAATACGACGCCCGAAACCCGCATTCAGCGCCTCAATTACGACCCGCCTGTGCCGGCTCAGCCCCGCCCGTAACTAAAGAAAGCATGCAATGAACCCAACAAAAAAGCCCGGCTCAATGAAAGAGCCGGGCTTTTTTAATTCGATTAGCAAGATGGCAAATGGCTTTAGAAGCTATGCGCTCACTTCCCCGGTACCGGGGCTATCGGCTGAATTGAGCAAGCCCGTGGCTTCCGGCTCGGCCTGCACGCGGGGTTTGGGGCCGCGGCGGGCACCCGTTGCCGGCGTACCCGGTTTGGGGCCGCGCTTGGCGCCCGTGGTGGTGCTGGGCGCGGCGGCAGCAGCTGGCTTGGGGCCGCGGCGCGCTCCCGTGGCCGGCGCGGCTGGCTTGCGGCCATTGACTTTGGGTGCTGCAGCGCTCGATTCGGTGGCTTGGGCATCACGCGTTTTGCGAGAGGAGCCGTTTTTGCTCACCGCGTGGTCTTTTTTGCTGCTTCGGCCAGCTGCACCGGCGGCCGTAGCGGTTCCATTGGTTGCCCCGGCGGCACCGGTCATGGTGTCGTAATGCCGCACAATGGTGTGCAATGCTTGCTCAAACATGCGCTCCGTGTCGCCGTCGAGGCGGCGCGTGGCTTCCTTCACTACTTCCTTCAGCTTGGCTTTCGTTTCTTTGCGGATGCGCGTCACCACTTCGTTCATGCGGCTATTCAGCTCTTTCTGCAATTGCTTGGCGGCCGACTTGAGCGATTTCTTCTGGCTGGCTTTTTTGCTGGCGCGGTCGTCGTCCAAATCTGCAGTTGCCCGGCCGGCCTTTTTGGCTGATTTGCGGGCTGCTTTTTCCTCAGGTGTGCTTTTAGCGCTTTTTTCCGTCTTGTTCGGAGAAGCAGGCTTTTTCATTTTAAGTAGGTAATTGGTGATTAGAAAAAAGGCCAAAGCAAACTCCTGCTGCGCAGCATTTGCATCCGTCCGCTGTCAAATATAAAGGAAACTAAATGTCAAACGGTTGCCCTTATTATTTGTTCTTTTAAAGTTTAGACATTTCCCCAAGTTTTTCTTCAAAACGCGATTGCGCCATATTATTTATTAGCAATAATAATGATGGTCAGGCGTCTTTTTTTATTCCGAATTTATGTTGCTTGCCCCTAAGCGTTACACTGTTACCGCTGCATTGCCTTACGCCAATGGCCCCGTCCACATTGGCCATTTAGCCGGCGTTTATTTGCCTGCCGATATTTATGTGCGCTACCTGCGGTCGGCGGGTCGTGATGTAAAATTTATTTGCGGCTCCGACGAACACGGCGTTCCAATCACCATTCGGGCCCAAAAAGAAGGCGTCACGCCGCAGCAAGTAGTCGATAAATACCACGCCCTGATTCGCGATTCGTTCAAAGAATTCAACGTATCGTTCGACGTGTATTCGCGCACTTCCTCGACCACGCACGCCGAGGTGTCGAGCAGCTTTTTTACCAAGCTGAATGAGGAAGGGAAATTCATTGAGCAAACCACGCAGCAGTATTTCGACGAAAAGGCCCAGCAATTCCTTGCCGACCGTTACATCGTCGGTACTTGTCCGAATTGCGGCAACGAAAATGCCTACGGCGACCAATGCGAGCGGTGCGGCACCTCGCTCAGCCCGACGGAATTAATTAATCCGCGCAGCATGCTCAGCGGCGCGCAGCCAATTCTGCGCGATACCAAGCACTGGTTTTTGCCCCTCGACCAATACGAGCCCTGGCTGCGCGAATGGATAATCGAAGGCCACAAAAACGACTGGAAAACCAACGTGTACGGCCAGTGCAAATCCTGGATTGACCAAGGCCTACACCCCCGCGCCGTGACGCGCGACCTCGATTGGGGCGTGCCCGTGCCCCTGGCCGGCGCCGAAGGCAAAGTGCTGTACGTGTGGTTCGATGCGCCTATTGGTTACATCTCGGCCACCAAAGAAGCTTTCCCGGAGGAATGGGAGCTTTATTGGAAAGATGCCGGCTCCAAACTGGTGCATTTCATTGGCAAGGACAACATCGTTTTTCACTGCATTATTTTCCCGGTAATGCTGAAAGCACACGGTGAATACGTGCTGCCCGATAACGTGCCCGCTAATGAATTTCTCAATCTGGAGGGCGATAAAATCAGCACCTCGCGCAACTGGGCGGTGTGGCTGCACGAGTACTTAGCCGACTTCCCGGGGCAGGCCGACGTACTGCGGTACGTGCTGTGCGCCAATGCGCCGGAAACCAAGGACAACGACTTTACCTGGAAGGATTTCCAGGCCCGCAACAACAACGAATTGGTTGCTACCCTCGGCAACTTTGTGAACCGTGCCGCGGTGCTTACCCACAAGTTCTTTGAGGGCAAAGTGCCAGCCTTGGGCGAATTGACAACTATTGACAATGACGCTTTCGCTCAATTGGCTGAATTCCCCAGAAAAATTGGGGAGCTAATTGAAAATTACCGTTTCCGCGATGCCTTGGCCGAAGTAATTAATGTGGCGCGCTTGGGCAATAAATACCTCGCTGAAACGCAACCCTGGCACCTCATCAAAACCGACGCCGTGCGCACCGGCACCGTGCTGCACGTCGCCTTGCAAATAGCCGCCGCTCTGGCGCCCGTGCTGGAGCCTTTCCTGCCCGAGTCGGCGCACAAACTGGCCACCATGCTCAACCTAGAGCTAGGAAACTGGGCCAGCGCCGGCCGTCCCAATGCCTTGCCCGTGGGCCATCAATTGCGCGAAGCTGCCTTGCTATTTGCCAAAATTGAAGATGCTACGGTGGAAGCGCAAGTCCAGAAATTGCTCGACACCAAAAAGGAAAATCAACTGGCCAGCACGCCAGTTACGCCTGCCAAATCCGACGTTTCATTCGACGAATTCGGGCAGATGGATTTGCGCATTGGCACCATCATAGCGGCCGAAAAAGTGGCGAAAACCAAAAAACTGTTGAAGCTTACCATCGATGTTGGTTTGGAGCAGCGCACCATTGTGAGCGGCATCGCCGAACACTTCATCCCCGAAGCCTTAATTGGCCAGCAAGTGCAGGTATTGCTGAATCTGGCCCCCCGCGAAATCAAAGGCATTCAGAGCCAAGGCATGCTGCTGATGGCTGAAAACGCCGACGGCAGCCTAGCGCTCATGCAGCCCAGCAAGCCCGTGCGCAACGGTAGTGGCGTAGTGTAATAAAAAAGCAAAGGGCCCCGGTTATTGCAGCTTGTGATGTTTTCACGGGCTGCATTAACAGGGGCCCTTTGCTTTTATGCTATTTCACATTCACCACATTCATGGCGCGTTCCAGGCCCAGCGCGCCAAATGCCAAGACTGCTTCTGCCGCTTTTTCAATGCGCGTCGGCAACTCGATTAATTCATCTGCCGAAAACGGATTCAGCACATAATCCACCTGCCGGCCTTTGGGGAAGTTAGCGTCTACCCCGAAGCGCAGCCGGGCGTATACATCGGTGCCCAAGGTGGCCTGAATGTCTTTCAGGCCATTGTGCCCGCCGGCCGAACCTTGGCCTTTCAGGCGCAGCTTTCCGAAGGGGAGGGCCAGGTCATCGGTCACCACTATCATGTTTTCAACCGGTATTTTAAGCGTCGCCAGCCAGTGCGCGGCGGCTTTACCGCTCAGGTTCATGAACGTGGTGGGCTTCACCAGCGTGTAGGCGTGCCCCTTGTGCTTGATTTCGGTGGTGAAGGCGTGGCGGCCAATTTCAAAGCGCGTCGCGTCGAATTTGGCGACGAGGTAGTCGCCCACCATAAACCCGATGTTATGGCGCGTGTCGGCGTATTCGGGGCCAATGTTGCCCAGGCAGAGAACCAGAAACTTCATACTGTCAGTAAGGAATTGTCGCCTGCAGCGCGAGGCAACGGGCGCTAACTAAAAAGCCGCCCCAAAATTGGAGCGGCTTTTTGTATTTGTCTGCATTAGCGCCAGTAGCTGGTAGTAATGCGACCCAGCAATAATTACTTGTTGCCGGCCAGTTCGCCTTTCAGCGCACGCGGGATGGTGATGGTGGCAATGGGGGCCTCCTTGCTGGTGAGGATGGTGTAGCCACTCGGCGTCACGGCGCCCACCTTGATGGATTTGCCCAGCTCCATGGTGCTGATGTTCACTTCCACGTAGTCGGGAAGGTTGTCCATGGTGGCGCGCACGCGCACTTTGCGCAGCTTGCTCACCAGCTTGCCGCCGGCCAACACGCCCGGCGACACGCCCACGTACTTCACGGGGATGTCCATTTTCACCTCTTTGCCGGCTTCTAATTCCAGGAAGTCGACGTGGAGGAGCATTTCATTTACGGGGTGAAACTGCGCGTCCTGCACAATGGCTTTGTACTGGGTGCCTTCCACGTTCAGGTCCACGATGTGAGCCTCCGGCGTGTACAACAATTCGCGGAACAGGATGGCCGGCACGGAGAAGTGCACGGTGTCTTTGCCGCCATACAACACGCACGGTACCTGGGCGTCTAAGCGCAATGCTTTGGCCTCAGTTTTACCGAGATTCGCTCTTTTAAACCCTACAATCTCGAGGCTTTTCATAAAAGTGGTTTTTGAAGATAATAAAATGGCCCGTTTGCCTCCAACGTTGGGGCAAACGGGCCGCAAAGGTAGGGCTTGCTCGGCATAAAAACCAGCCGGTTATTGATTCTCAACCGAGAAGGTGGGTAGCTGGGCTCCGAATTAATTGTTCGAAAGACTTTTCAACTGCTCTTGCACCAGCTCTTGGGCCCGCAGGCGGTCGTTCAGCACGCGCAGGTAAGCTTTGGCTTGGCCATTGTTGCAGGTGTAAGCGGCCTTCTTGGCCCACTCCAGGGCTCCGGGCAGGTCGCCGCGGACTTCACTGGCCACGGCGAGGTTATAAAAGGCGCGGCCCGCCACTTTCGGGTTCAGGTTGCGGGCGGCTTGTTGCCAGAGGCCCTCGGCCCCTTGCCAGTCTTGGGCCTCGGCCCGCATGGCCGCTTGCTTCATCAGCGCTTCCTTTTTAGCCGAGGTGAAATAGTCGCGGGTGAGGTTGACGTAAGACGGTGCAATGCGGCGGGCGTAGCCGTCGCCGGCCCGTTGCGCCACCCGCCGGATGCATTCTTCGGGCGCCGGCAATTGGCGGAGGGCAGCAGGGTAGGTGTCGCCTTCGCCCCTGAAAACGAGTTGGTCTTCTTGGCGGGCTTGGTCGAGGATGAAACCCTGAGCTGCCCCGTAGGTGCGGAAGCCGGTCACAACCTTCATTACCATTTCCACGCGCACCGTGGGTACTTTGCGCTCCTTCCCTTCTTTATCTTTCACCGTGCGCTCGCCCGCGGTGCGGGTCAGGGCCATATCGGAGTCGAAAGCTTCCAGCACCACCAAGCCGTCGACTTGCGTGCGGCGGCACAGGTCCTGAATGTAGCGAGGGGGCAAAGGAGCCAGAAAGAATTCCCTCCCCTTGCCTTGCAATTGCAGCTGGGCCTGCGTCACCTTGAAGCGGTAGCTGTTATTGGCCAGAGCTTGGCCCACCACGTTCACGCATTCGTCGGCGCCAGCTCGGTCCACGCCCAGCCCTTCCCCGGTAAACACGCCTTCCAGCACGTCATAAAACTTGTCGCGGCGAGAATCCGGAATAATGCGGTTGGCCGTGGCCACGCTTTGCAGGTTGGCCGGCATGGGCACGGCCGCCGGCGCCAAGGCCCGAATGTGAACGGTGGAGGCGCAGGCGCTGAGCAGGAGCGCAGCAAAAAGGGTAAGAGCGGCGGTGTAAAGCTTGTGCATTGGGTTTGCAGAAAAAGGTTCCAATTAGTTGGGTCTTCTACAAAATTGTGCCAAACTCAAAATCTCAAAAAAGCAAGAGCCGCCGGGTAAGGCTCTCAGACCTCGCCCAGCGGCTTTTGCTTTTAATTATTGGCTGCTTACACAAATAGCGAGCTAATGCTCTCGTGCGTCACCACGTTGCGGATGGCTTGGGCAAAGAGCGGCGCCAGCGTAATGACGTGGATTTTGTCGTTCTCCTCACGCAGCGGAATGGTGTCGGTTGTAATCAGCTCGGTGAGCACGCTGTTGCGAATGCGCTCGTGGGCCGGGCCGCTGAGCAGCGGGTGCGTCACCACGGCGCGCACCGACTTGGCACCGCGCTCCATCACCAGCTCGGCGGCTTTGCAGATGGTGCCAGCCGTGTCCACCATGTCGTCCACAAACACCACGTCCATTCCTTTCACCTCGCCAATGACTTGCATGGAGGCAATTTCGTTGGCCCGCACGCGCATCTTGTCGCAGACCACAATCTCGGCGCCAAACTTCTTGGCGTAGGCCCGGGTCCGAACCACGCCGCCCACGTCGGGAGAGGCAAAAATGAGGTTTTCGAGGTTGAGCGACTTGATGTAGGGCGCCGTGACGGTGGCGCCGTCGAGGTGGTCTACCGGAATGTCGAAAAAGCCCTGAATCTGGCCCGCGTGCAGGTCACAGGTCATCAGGCGGTCGGTGCCCACGCTCTGGATGATGTTGGCCACCACCTTGGCCCCGATGCTCACGCGCGGCTTGTCTTTGCGGTCTTGCCGGGCGTAGCCCATGTAGGGCATCAGGATGTTGACCTTGTAGGCCGAGGCGCGCTTGGCCGCGTCCACCATCAGCATGAGCTCCATGAGGTGCTCGGCGGGCGGGCAGGTGCTTTGGATGAGGAAGACTTCGCACCCGCGCACGCTTTCGTCGAAGCTCGGGCCCATTTCGTTGTCGGCGAAGCGCTGCAGGGTGAGGTCGCCGAGCGTGGTGCCGTAGGCGGCAGCAATATTTTCGGCAAGAGCGCGGGAGGCGCTGCCAGCGAATATTTTGACCTGTTTCATTGGGGAAGGTGCTGAATAAGTAGGAGATGCGCCACGGCGGCGTACGGTTGAGGCTAGTACTGCTCGCAAGGTAGAAAAGCGAAAGGCGCTGACCACTCCGGAGGTTGGAGAAGCCAGCGCCTTTTTGCTTTACTCGAGCGTCGTCGTTGTCCGACCAGGGCTCGAACCTGGACTTTCTTGAATCAAAATCAAGCGTGTTGCCAGTTACACCATCGGACAGTTTCCCGCGGGCTACGTGCCCTTTGGGACTGCAAATGTACTACCGGAAAAATTCGAGGCAAGGGATACGGGAAAAATTTTTCTGAAGAAAATTGGAGCCGCGGCCAGGGTAAACCCGCTAATTCATCTATTTAGCCTGATTACTACGCGCTAAGGCCCCGGCCGGCTACTTGCTAACAGGGGCAATCCTTGTGCGGAGAAGGGTTGGAAAAGCCGCGCTTCTGGCGTAATTTTGCGGCCTGAAATCGCAACATCCTTCATAATAAATACAACGCAATGGCGAATACTGGCAAAATCACCCAGGTCATCGGGCCCGTAGTGGACGTGAGCTTCGCGGGTGAAAACACGAAGCTGCCCAATATCCTCGACGCGCTCGAAGTCACGAAAGACAACGGCCAAGTGGTGGTGTTGGAATGCCAGCAGCACTTGGGCGAGGACCGGGTTCGGACCATTGCCATGGACTCGACCGAAGGCCTGACCCGTGGCGCCGAAGTGCGCGACCTGGGCGCACCGATGTCGATGCCGACCGGCGACGCCGTGAAAGGCCGCCTGTTTAACGTTATTGGCCAAGCCATTGACGGCATTCCCCAGCCGAAGTCCGAAGGCGCGCTGCCTATTCACCGCCTTCCCCCGGCTTTCGAAGACCTCGCAACGTCGTCGGAAATTCTCTACACCGGCATCAAGGTGATTGACTTGCTGGCTCCTTATGTAAAGGGCGGTAAAATTGGTCTGTTCGGCGGTGCCGGCGTGGGCAAAACCGTACTCATCATGGAGCTGGTGAACAACGTGGCCAAAGCCTACGAAGGCCTGTCGGTGTTTGCCGGCGTGGGCGAGCGTACCCGCGAGGGCAACGACTTGCTGCGTGAATTCATCGAATCCAACATCATTCTCTACGGCGAGGAGTTCAAGCACTCGATGGAAGCCGGTGGCTGGGACCTGAGCAAGGTGGACCAGAACGAGCTGCTGAAGTCGCAGGCTACCCTGGTGTTTGGCCAGATGAACGAGCCCCCCGGAGCCCGCGCCCGCGTGGCCCTGTCGGGTCTGACCATTGCTGAGAGCTTCCGCGACGGCGACGGCACCGGTGCTGGTCGCGACATCCTGTTCTTTATCGACAACATCTTCCGCTTCACGCAGGCGGGTTCGGAAGTATCGGCTCTGTTGGGCCGGATGCCTTCGGCCGTAGGTTACCAGCCCACGCTGGCTACTGAAATGGGTGCCATGCAGGAGCGCATCACCTCGACCAAGCGCGGTTCCATCACCTCGGTACAGGCCGTGTATGTGCCTGCCGATGACTTGACTGACCCGGCTCCGGCCAATACCTTTGCTCACTTGGACGCCACCACGGTACTGAGCCGCAAAATTGCCGAGCTGGGCATCTACCCCGCAGTGGACCCGCTGGACTCGACTTCGCGCATCCTGTCGGCCGACGTAATTGGCAACGAGCACTACAACACCGCCCAGCGCGTGAAGGAGATTCTGCAGCGCTACAAGGAACTGCAGGACATCATCGCCATCCTGGGTATGGACGAACTCTCCGAAGAGGACAAGCAGGTAGTAAACCGCGCCCGTCGCGTGCAGCGCTTCCTGTCGCAGCCCTTCTTCGTGGCTGAGCAGTTCACCGGCCTGGCCGGCGTGCTCGTTGACATCAAGGACACCATCCGCGGCTTCAACGAAATCATCGACGGCAAGTACGACCACCTCCCCGAGGCGGCCTTCAACTTGGTGGGCACCATCGAGGATGCCGTAACCAAGGGTGAGCGCCTGATTGCGGAAGCGAAGTAAGTTTTAGTTGTCAGTTGCTCGTTGTCGGTTGTTAGCACATCCTAACAACGGCAACGAGCTGCTGAAGCCTAACAACTGACAACTAATAACTGACAACTAAAATGCATTTAGAAATCATCACCCCCGACCGTAAGGTTTTTGAAGGCGAAGTGACGTCGGCCCAGTTCCCGGGCACCGATGGCTTGTTTGAAGTGCTGAACAACCACGCCCCGCTGATTGCCGCCCTCAAGGCCGGCCCGATTACGCTGACCAGCGCAGTTGGCCGCGAGGCCATTCGCATCGAAGGCGGCGTGGTGGAAGTGCTGCGCAACAACGTGATTGTGCTGGCTGAAGGCACGGTTGCTTAAGGCTGAGCTTGCTGGTTTGTCCGGCTAAGAAAAGGCCGCCCCTGTTTGACAGGGGCGGCCTTTTGCATGTTTGGCCGGCCGAGATGCGATAAAAACGTATACGGAGGAGCCGCCTCTGGTTTAAACTCCTCCGTATGCCGGACCCTTTAGAGAACCTCGACGCCGTCGAAAATATTTACACCCCGCGCCAGCGGCACGTGCTGCTGGTATCGGCCCTGATTGGGCTGGCGGGCCTGATTGTGTTTGGCCTGGCGCAATACCTCACGGCGTTTTTGGCGGCGGGCATTCTGTTTGTGGTGTTTCGGCCGTGGTGGGTGGCGCTGGTGCACCGCCGAAAATGGAACCCGACCCTGGTAACCGTGGGCTTGCTGCTGGTGACGGTGGTGGTCATCATCATTCCGTTTTATGCCCTCAGCTCGCTGTTGATTGAACGGCTGGTGGTATTTGCCAAGAACCCCGGGCAGATTCTGGAGGTGTTGCACCGACTGGAAAGAGCCACTGGCTTTAAAATAGCCGAGCAGGTGAACGTGCGGCAAACGCTGCTGCAAGGAGCCGGCAAAGTGAGCGGGTGGCTGCCGACGCTGGCCAACAGCGCGCTCAATTTTCTGGTGATAGTGGGCCTGATGCTGTTCACGATGTACTACATGTTCAAGCAGGAGGCCGGCTTTCTGCGGGGCTTGCACCGCTACTTGCCCTTCCGCAGCGACACGCTGAATGAGCTGGGCGAGTCGCTCAAAAACAACGTGAACGCCAACGTGCTGGGCCAAGTGCTGGTGGCGTTGGTGCAGGCCATCCTGACCGGGCTGACGCTGTGGATTTTTAAAGTGCCCGACCCGTTGTTCTGGACCGTGGTGGCCTTTTTTATGGCTTTCCTGCCGGTGCTGGGTACGCCGCTGGTGTGGGGGCCGGCGGCGTTGTATCAGTTTTCGCAGGGGCAAAACACGCAGGGCATTGGCATTTTGCTGGTGGGCTTCATCGTGATTATTAACGTGGACAACCTGCTGCGCATTCTGCTGGCCAAGCGCATGGGCGACATTCACCCGCTCGTGACGCTGGTGGGGCTGGTGCTGGGCGTGCAGATTTTCGGCATCATTGGGCTGGTGGTGGGGCCATTGCTGGTGTCGTACCTGCTGGTGTTGATGCAGGTGTTCCGGCGCGAAAACCGGCGCGGGCAACAGGGCGAAGGGTAGGAGGTAAGCTGGCCGCGGCTGCCGACCTTTGCCAGGCATTGCCCATTAGCCGCTTTATGAACCGTCCGGACATCCACCCCAAAATCACGCCCATCTACCAAACCTCGGTTTTCAAGTTTGACGACTTGGACGCCGTGGAGCAGTACTTCGACGAGCCGGCCCGCCGCTACATGTACTCGCGCAACGGCAACCCCAACAGCGACGAGCTGGCCGAGGCCGTTTGCCGCTGGGAAGCCGGGGCCGGGGCGCTGGCCACGGGCTCGGGCATGGCGGCCATTTTCGCGGCCCTGATGACCTATTGCCAGGCCGGCGACCACGTGCTGTGCGCGGCCGACATCTACGGCGGCTCGGCGGCGCTACTGAACCTGGAGCTGTCGCGGCTGGGCATTACGGCAAGCTACGTGCCTTTCGCGGACCTGTACGACCTCACGCCCCACGTGCAGCCCACCACCAAGCTGCTGCTTTGCGAAACCATGAGCAACCCGCTGCTGCGCGTGGCGGACCTGCGCCGCCTAGCTGCCGAGTGCCATGAGCAAGGAATCAAGCTGGTGGTGGACAATACTTTCGCCACGCCGGTGCTGACGAAACCTTTGGCGTTTGGGGCCGACCTGGTGCTGCACAGCGTGACCAAATACCTGGCGGGCCACTCGGATGTGACGGCCGGCGTGGTGGTGGCCCGGACGGCCGACGATGCCGCGCGGCTGCGGCAAATCGGAATGGTATTCGGGTTGACGTTGAGCCCTATGGAAAGCTGGCTGAGCGTGCGCGGCATGAAAACCTTGCGTCTGCGCGTGGCGGCCCACAGCGAAAATGCCTGGCTGGTGGCCGAGTTTCTGGAGGAGCACCCCGCCGTGGGGGCCGTGTATTACCCCGGCCTGCCCACGCACCCGCAGCACGCCCTGGCCATGACGCAAGGCGGCGGCCGTTTCAGCGGCATGCTCTCGTTCCGGTTGCCCGACGATGAAGCGGCCGTGAACCGCTTCATGCACCGCAGCCAGCGGTTTCCGTTTGCGCCTTCCTTGGCGGGCGTGGATTCGTCGTGCTCGCACCCGCTCTCCACCTCGCACCGCGCCCTGACGGACGCGCAGCGGGACGAGTTGGGCATCACCGTGGGCCTCATTCGGCTGAGCGTGGGCATTGAACCGGTAGAGGAACTGCTGTCCGATTTGGCCTATGCGCTTGAGTAGGTTACGGCCGGGTTGGAGCCTGCTGTTTGTTGCGTAATAAAAGGCCGCAGAATACTGATTTTCTTGGTTTTTTGTTGAGGTTTGTCGCGCTTCATGTCTATCTTCATAGTAGCAAATGAAGAGGCCCTCGATTTACGTAGAAGCGCGCATTCGCTGTTCCATGGAGCAGCTTTGGGCGCACACCCAGCAGCCCGAATTGCACCAGCAGTGGGACCTGCGATTTACCGAAATTCAGTACTTGTCCCGGGCCTCTGACAACGAGCCGCAGCAGTTTCTTTACGCCACGCGCATCGGATTTGGGCTAGGCGTGGCGGGCTGTGGCGAAAGCGTTGGCACCAAGGAAAAAAACGGCGAGCGCACGTCTGTGCTGAAGTTTTGGTCTGATGAGTGGGTGTCGCTCATTCGCGAAGGAGCGGGCTTCTGGAAATACGTGCCTACAGAGGACGGCCTGCGTTTTTTCACGCGCTACGACTACCAAACGCGTTTCGGGGCGGTAGGAGAGTGGCTCGACCGGTTGGCGTTTCGGCCCCTCATTGGGTGGGCCACGGCGTGGGGCTTCGACAGCCTGCGGCTGTGGCTGGAGCGCGGGCAGGCCCCGGCCGTCTCCCGCGCGTTGGGCGCAATTATGGCTTTGGTGCGCTTCACCCTGGGCTTTGTGTGGATTTATCAAGGCATGGTGCCCAAGCTGTTGTACCCCGACACCGGCGAGCTGAGCATCTTGCAAGGAGCGGGATTTTCGGCAGCGGCGGCGCGGCAGGTGGCCTCGGCGGTGGGAGTGGGCGAAATTCTGTTTGGGCTGTTGTTTTGGCTGCTGCCCGCGCGGCGGCTACGCCCGGTGTACTGGCTGAATATGGTGGGCTTGGTGGTGCTGGGGGCAGGGGCGGTGTTCAGCCAGCCGGCGGTGTTTGTCGCGCCCTTCAATCCCCTTACGCTCAACCTGGCGCTGATGGCGCTGGCGGCTGTGGCCCTGGCCATCCCGCCCGCCCTGGTGCCCAGTGCCTCGCGCTGCCTGCGCCAGCCGCCCGAGGCCGCGCGCACGCCGCGCAAATTGCCGCGGGAAGCACCCGCCATCGCAGAATAGCTCACTCTGGCCAGCTCATCCATTTTCCCTCATGCCTTCCATCTATCAGCAGCAACTGGGCGCCGATTTTCAGAAGCTGCACCCGCGCATTCAGGAGCGGCTGGCGTTTAGCAGCCAGGACAACCGCGCTTTTGTGGGCGAAGGGGTGATGGAGCGGGTGTGGCACGGGCCGTTTTTTACGCAACCGTTCCTGCGGGCCGGACTGGCGCGGCACATCACCTTTCCCGAAACCGGCCTGAACGTGCCGTTTCGCATCGAGAATTATGCCTATTGCGACCCCTTGGGCCGCGAAACCGTGACGTGGATTCGGCGCTTTGCCTTCCCTGCGCACACCCGCTGCTTCGACGCCACCATGGTGCACAGCGCGGCCCGCAACTGCATTGTGGACTACTTGGGCACCCACCAGCACGTGGCCGTGGACATCGACCTGGCCGTGACGGCCAAGGGCGGGCTGCGGCTGCGTTCGGGCGCGCAACGCTTTTACGAAGGCCGCTTCGCGTTTGGCGTGCCGCGGCTGCTGGCCGCGCTGGCCGACGTGGAAGAATGGTACGACGACGCGGCCAACTGCTACCGCATTCAGGTGGAAGTGCGCAACCCGGTTTTTGGCAAGCTGTTCGGTTATTATGGCTCGTTTCAGTCCAGTTGGCAAACCCTGGCGCCGGAGCAGATTCCGGTGCATGCGCTGCCGCTGCGGCACGAAAGCCGGGAATGAAACATAGTAAAAGACCGTCATGCTGAGCGTAGTCGAAGCATCTCGCGTGCCACCACTAATCTTAATTCTTGCAACTGGATTACTGCCTCTGGCGAGATGCTTCGACTGCGCTCAGCATGACGGTCCTTTTCTTTTATAATCTTTTATGAAACTAGAACTCACCCCTGCCCAACGACGCGTGGAGCTGGCCCGCCCCTGGGTGCTGCTGGCCTTGTATGTGGGGCTGGCCCTGGCCGGCTGGTGGTGGCTGGCGGTGCCGCTGGCCGCAGTGGTGTGCCTGGCCGCCTTCGTGATGATGCACGACGCCATGCACAACGCCCTGGGCCTGCCCAAGCCCGCCAACGAGCGGGTGCTGACCCTGGCCGGCCTGCTCATCCTCAAAAGCGGCCACGGCTTGCAGGTTACGCACCTGCGCCACCACGGCCGCTGCCTCACCGAGGCCGACCCCGAAGGCGCGCCCGCAACCTGGAGCTTAGGGCGGGTGCTGTGGCAAGGGCCCTGGCACACCCTGATGCTGCGGCGCGAGTCCTTGCGCATTGCGCCCCACACGCGCCGCATCCAGCTCATCGAAACGGCCCTGACCCTGCTGCTGCTCGTGGCCTTTGTGGTGCTGTACTGGCTCACGGGCTCGCTGGTAGGGCTGGTGTATTGGGGCGTGGCGTTCGTGATGAGCGCCACCATGCCCATTTGGGCGTCTTATGTGCCGCACCACGTGTCGTCGCGCAACCCGGTGGCGCGCACGGCCGCCACCCTGGCCCAGGCCTGGACGCCGATAACGGCCTCGTTTGCCTTCCACCACTTGCACCACCACTACCCGCGCGTGCCCACCGCGTTGTTATACCGCGCCGCCGCGGAATTGCCGCCGCCGCCGGAGGAAGAGCACCACCATCACTAAGCATTTCGGTCTCGACAATAACAAATTGCTTGGTGCCCAAAAAGGAACAATGTCGGCTAAAGTTGGATTTGGACCGTAAGCCTAAAGGTTTGCCCTCCTTTTCATTGAGCTATGCCGCGTACCATAATTGTATCTAACCGCCTGCCTACGAAGGTTCTGCGCACCGAGGAAAGTCTTTCATTTCAACCCAGCGAAGGTGGCCTGGCCACGGGGCTGGGCTCCATCTACCGGGCCGATGGCAACGTATGGGTGGGGTGGCCCGGCCTGTACGTGAACGACTCTGCTGAGGAGCAGTACGTCACCGAGCAGCTGCAGGGCGACAGCATGGCCCCGGTGTTCCTGACCGAAGCCGAAATCCGGGATTTCTACGAGGGCTTCAGCAATTCTACGCTGTGGCCCACCTTTCACTACTTCACGCAGTTTGCCACCTACGAGCAGTCGCACTGGGACGCCTACGTGGCCGTGAACGAAAAATTTTGCCGCGCCGTGCTGGCCCACGCGGGGCCCGAAGACATCATTTGGGTGCACGACTACCAGTTGCTGCTGCTGCCCGAGATGCTGCGCAGCGCCCGCCCCGACGCCACCATTGGCTTCTTCCTGCACATTCCCTTCCCGTCCTACGAGCTCATTCGGGTGCTGCCCTGGCGTACCGAGCTCATTCGGGGCATGCTGGGGGCCGACCTGATTGGCTTCCACACGTTTGGTTACCTGCGCCATTTCCTGAGCTCGGTGTCGCAGCTGCTGGGCCTGCCGGCCCAAAACGGACAGATTGAGGTGGACAACCGCGCCGTGCGCGTCGACTCGTTCCCGATGGGCATCGACTACGACCGGTACGCCAAAGCGGCCGAGTCGGAAGCGGCGCTGGAGCACGAGAAAGTGTATCGCGAGGCCCTGCGCGCCACCCGGGTCATTTTGTCCATCGACCGCCTCGACTACACCAAGGGCATTGCCCAGCGCATCCGGGCCTTCGAGCTGCTGTTGCAGCGCTACCCGGAGTGGCGCGAGCAGGTGAGCCTGATAATGCTGGTGGTGCCCTCCCGCGACCAAGTAGCCCAATACGCGGCCCTGAAGGAGGAAATTGACGAGCTGGTGGGCCGCATCAACGCGGCGTACCGCACCATCAGCTGGAACCCGATTCATTATTTCTACCGCTCGCTGCCGCTGGAAGAGCTGGCCTCGCTGTACCGCCTGGCCGAGGTGGCCCTGGTGACGCCCATGCGCGACGGCATGAACCTCGTGGCCAAGGAGTTCGTGGCCAGCAAAGTAGACCAACGCGGTGTGCTCATCCTGAGCGAACGGGCCGGCGCCGCCCGCGAGCTGTCTGATGCCATCATCATCAACCCCACCGACATCAACCAGCTGGCCGAGGCCATGCACGACGCCCTGGTGATGCCCGAGGATGAGCAAGTGCAGCGCATGGCGGCCATGCAGGCGTTGGTGCAACGCTACAACGTTTTTTCCTGGACCAAACTCTTTCTCAACCAGTTGGCCTACACCAAAATGAAGCAACAAACCCTGGCCACCGAAACCCTGGCCCTCGCGCCCGCCACGCAACTGCTCGAGGCCTACCACGCCGCCGCACAGCGCTTGTTGCTGCTCGATTACGACGGCACGCTGATGCCTTTCCACGCCAACCCGCAGCGCGTGCAGCCCGACCAGGAGCTGCGCCAGTTGCTGCGCGCCCTCAGCGAGATTCCTGGCAACCGGGTGGTCATCATCAGCGGGCGCGACCGCACCACGCTGGAAAAGTGGCTGGGCGACTTGCACGTTGACTTTATTGCCGAGCACGGCGTATGGCTGCGCGCCGCCGGCGAAGAGTGGAGCCTCTTCCAGCCCATGCGCAACGACTGGAAGCGCGACCTGCGCCCGGTGCTGGAGCTGTACGTGGCCCGCACCGCCGGTTCGTTCATCGAGGAGAAGGACTACTCCCTGGTGTGGCACTATCGCCGCGCCGACGAGGAGTTGGGCGCCGTGCGCTCCCGCGAGCTGCTCAACCACCTGACGTTCATGACCTCAAACACCGACCTGCAAGTGCTGGAAGGCAACAAAGTGCTGGAAATAAAGAACGCGGGCATCAACAAAGGCACGGCCGCCGCGCGCTGGCTGAGCCAGTACAATCCCGACTTTACGCTGGCCCTCGGCGACGACCGCACCGATGAAGACACGTTCCGCGCCTTGCCGGCCGAGGCGTACACCATTCGGGTGGGCTCGGCGGCGCACTCTTCGGCCCGGTTCCACGTGGCCTCGCCGAAGGACGTGCGGGAGTTGCTGCGCAAGCTGCTATAGACGCTTCGCTTAATGAAAAACGAAGAATGAGGAATGGTGTCATTGCGAGGCGCAGCCGTGGCAATCCGTCCTGGTTTCAGCGACTTACTCTAAGATGTGACACGCCCTTGTTTGCAAAAGGAAGCCCCGGCACTCGTAGCAGAGCCGGGGCTTCTCACATTTAGAAAGCTGGCCGCTAAGACCAGGACGGATTGCCACGGCTGCGCCTCGCAATGACCACTCTTCAGTCCTCATTACGTCCGGCGCTTACCCCACAAAGTGCGGCCGGTCGAGGCGCTGGGCAATGCGGTAGGCGGCGTTCACGAGGCCCACGTGGCTGTAGGCTTGCGGGAAGTTGCCCCACTGCGAGCCAGTTTTGGCGTCTACGTCTTCGGAAAGCAGGCCGAGGTGGTTGGTATAAGCCAGTAGTTTTTCAAACTCGTTGGCGGCATCGTCGAGGCGGCCGACGCAGGCCAGCGCCTCCACGTACCAGAAAGAGCAGATGAGAAAGGTGGTTTCGGGCGTGCCGAAATCGTCGGGGTGGCGGTAGCGGTAGAACAGGCCTTCGGGCGTGCGCAGCTCCTTTTCCAGCTCCACCAAATGCCGGCGGGCGCGCTCGGAAGCAGGGTCGAGGTAGCCCATGAGGATGAGTTGCATGGTGCTGGCGTCGAGGTGCGGCGAACCGATGGCGTTGGTATACACGCCGCGGTCGGCGTCGTAGCACTGCTCGATGCGGGCGCTGGCTTCTTCAATCAGGCGCGTGGCGCGGGCTTCCATGGCCGGCTGGCCCAGCGTGCGTGCCACTTGGCGCGCGGCGTGGGCGCCGGCCCAGTGGAAAAGGTAGGTGTAGCAGTGGTACTGCGCAATGTGGCGGAATTCCCACAGGCCCGCGTCGGGCTGGTCGAGGGTGGTTTCCATGAGGCGCAGCACTTCGGTGGCCAGCTTTTCGGGCGGCAGTTGGGCCGGGTGCACAAAGCGGGCATCCACGTACAGCGGCAGCAGCGCCACCAGCACCTGCCCGTACACATCGTTCTGAATGTGGGTGTAGGCGTCGTTGCCGATGCGCACCGGCTGGTTGCCCAGGTAGCCCGCCAGGGGCAGCTCCTGCTCCACCAAGTCCGACTTGCCGCTGATGCCGTACAGCGGCTGGTACTTGTCTTTGACTTTGGTGGAGATGTTGGCGATGTAGTGGAAGTAGCGCTCCATTTCCTCGAAGTGGCCGATGTTGTTGAAGGCCGTGAGGATGTAGTAGGTGTCGCGCATCCAGCAGTAGCGGTAGTCCCAGTTGCGGGTGCTGCCGGGGGCCTCGGGCAGGCTGGTGGTGCTGGCCGCAATGATGGCGCCCGTGTCCTCGTACTGGTGGATTTTCAGGGCCAGCGCCGAGCGGATAACCGCGTCTTGGTGGAAGGTGCCAATGCTGGTGCTCTTCACCCACTTGCGCCAGTAGTCTAACGTTTTGAGCAGGAACTGGTCGGCGGTGGTTTCAAGCGGGGCTTCCAGCGGGGCGCCGTAGGTGAGGACGAGGTACTTGATTTCGTTGAGCACGAAGTCCTCCTCGTCGAGCACGTAAGTCAATGGAATGTTGGTGGTGAGACGGATTTCCTCTTCCAAACCCAGAAACGCAATGTGGTTGGAGCTGCGGCGGCGGTTGAGCGGCAGCTCGCCGTACTGGCCCATGGGCCGGCAGGCCACCCGCACGCGCGGCGTGCCGGCCAGCGGCTCCACCTTGCGAATGAACATGAGGGGCTTGTAGTAGCGGTCGTACTGCGCAAAGCGAGGCGCAAAATCCGTGACGCGGTAGCGGCCGTCGGCGGTTTCAATCTCCGTGCACAACACGTTGGTGTTCGGCAGGTAGTATTGTTCCGAGCGAAATCCGGAGTCTGAGACGGGCCGGATGCTGTATTCGCCGCCCTTTTTTTCGTCCAGCAGGCTGCCGAACACGAAGCTGCTGTCAAATCGCGGCCAGCAGAGCCAGCGCACGGCCGTATCGGTGCCAATGAGGCCGAGGAAGGCACAGTTGCCCACCAGGCCCATGTCATAGGTATGTTTCTTCATCGAGAGTAAGGCTTGGCGGCCAACAGGCGGCCGCATGAGCGGCCCGCCTACCGACGAGCCCAGCCCTAGTACCCCGTTCGGGCAGCGGGGGTTACTCCCAAAGCCGTTATTCCTGCTCCTGATTGCAGAAACAAACAG
Organism: Hymenobacter sp.; assembly: GCF_036388155.1. Lineage (NCBI taxonomy): Bacteria > Pseudomonadati > Bacteroidota > Cytophagia > Cytophagales > Hymenobacteraceae > Hymenobacter > Hymenobacter sp. The sequence goes on from NZ_DASVSI010000050.1 coordinate 43,606, forward strand.
CCCACCGGCCCCCGCTTCCGTGGTGCGAAGCGGGCCGGTGGGCGGTCAAATGCAGGTTGCTATTCCTACAGCTTATCCGACACCTGGTCGGAGAGCTGGCGGGCCGTGCGCAGCGTCTGGAACTCGGCTTGTTGCGCGCGGATGTTCACTTTGTCGTCGAAGCTGATGTTGGAGCGCAGTTGTTCGTAGCGGGCATTGAGGCTGCTGAGTACCGCCGCCGCACTGGCCCAGTCCGCCGACCTCCACCCGTGGCGGCTAGCGTTTACCTGCTCCATAAAGCGCGAGTAGGCGCTAACCAGGGCGGGCGCGGTGAGGGTGCTCACCGTGGTTTTGGTGCGCAAAAAGGCCGTTACCTGCGCGTCGGTGGCCATCGTTCCATCGGCAACTTCGGTGGGAGAAGAGGGCGCGGTGGTGGTGCCCGGGAGGGGCGTGCCGGCCGGCACCGTGGTGGTGCGGGTGGTGCGGCGAATCACCTTGCCCGTGGCCGGGTCCAGGTCCTCAACGGTTTCGGTTACCTGCTGGGGCGCCGAGGTGGTATTCACCGGCGTCGGCGCCTTGGTCGGAGTGGTCGGAGTGGTCGTGGTGGGCGGGGTCTTTTTGGGCGAAGCAGGCGTGGTCTGGGCGGTGGCGGCCAGGGGCAGCGCGAGCAGCAAAGCGGCGAGAATACGGAAGTGGGTCATGGGTATAAAGAAGTGAATGCGCCTTATAACGGCAAACACCGTGCTACGGTGTGCAGCGGCGTGGTTGCGGAAAAAGCCGTACTCTTACATCGCGCCTGATAATCAGCGCGTGGCCAAGCCATTGGCCGTTCTTTTCTTTCTCTCCATTCTTTGCATGCAAGGCGCGTATTCTACCTACTTCGACAATCTGTTTGAGGCGCTGCGCATGGCGCGGCCCGACTTTAAAGCCCAGGCCGAGTACAGCCTGCGGGCCGGCCGCGAAGCCGCCCTCGGCACCGCCTTCGCCCCGCTGCTGGCCGAGCTGGAAACGGCCATCGGTGGCTTCGACGAGAACCTCGCCGACCGGGGCCAGTCCACGGCCGGCGGCACGACCGCCTTCCGCCAGGCCCGCGCCGAATGGCTGGAATTCGTGGACGACACCATGAAGGACCACGTGACGCCCAAGCTGCGCAAGCTGCCCGTGTACGCCGACTTCAAGAAGTTCGGCAAGAGCAAGCTCGCCGCCCTGCCGCAGCCCGCGCTGCTCACCGAGTCCGAGCGCCTGCTGGCCCTCTACACCGCCCAGCAGCCCAGCCTCTACCCCACGCTGGGGGCCGAAGCCCAGGCCAAATACGCCGCCCTGGCCGCCGCCGACGCCTCCCGCGACACCCAGGCCGCCACCATCGACGCGGCCATCCTGGACCTGGCCGCCGACCGCGCCGCCATTGCCCGCGCCCAGCGCCGCCTCAAAGCCCAGCTAGAGCTCACGTTCGACCAGCCCGAGAAGGTGTACAGCTTCTTTGATTTCTCGGCGGCTAAAGTCAATAAATCGGGCAAGGCGAAGGCCGTGTTAGTGCCCAACCAGGACTAAAGCCGCCCACACGCCCGTGCGGACGGCTGCGTAGCTCCCTAAAATGCCTCGCACGGGCGTACCGGGCGCTTCTGCCTCTTCAAAAGCCGATGGCACGGGCGTGCAGACGACTTCTTACCATTCCGGAAGCCGCCTGCACGCCCGTGCGGGCCGGTGTTGCATGTGGGAGAAGTAGCCCGCACGGGCGTGCAGGCGGCCCTTATGATGCCGGAAGCCAGCCGCGAGTACTTGCCGGGCACCTTGGGCCGGTTGTGAGCCGTCGCGCTCACCGGTTATAGACTTGCTTGCCGCCGGAGCTTGGCGCCTGGTCGCGTCGAGTGACATTTGGCAGGCCTGGCAGAGCCCATAAGTGAGGGAGTGAGAAGAAAACTACCCTTTTCACAGACGCCCGCACTTACGCCGGGAAGACGAGCGTAAACGTGGTGCCGCGCCCGGGCTCGCTTTGTACCTGCAACTCCCCCCCGGCGTGGTCCACGATTTTCTTCACTAGGTACAGGCCCACGCCGGTGCCCTCCACGTCGGGGTGAAAGCGCTGAAACAGGCGAAACCCCTTTGCTTGCTGGGCCACGGTCAGCCCCCGGCCGTTGTCTTTCACGTGCACCACCACGCGGGTGGCCTCGCGGTGGGCGCGCACGCGTACGACCGGGGCGCGGTCGGGGTGGCGGTACTTCACGGCGTTGCTGATTAAGTTGAGCAGCACCGAATGCAGGTGCTTGGGCGAAAACCACACGTACGGGGTGCCCGCGATGTTCACCTCCAGCCGCCCGCCCGCGGCCGCCAGCAGGGGCGCCACCTCGGGCCGCACCGCTTCCAGCGCCGCCGCCACCGACAGCTGTTCGCGGGCCCCGGCCATGTCGTGGCGCGCGGTGCCGAAGTCGGCCAGGCGGTCGAGCGCGGCGCGCAGGCGTTCCACTGACAGCTGCATCATGCCCACCAGCACCGGCACGTGCTCGTCTTCCGCCGCCGCGGGCCCGTGTTCGGCCAGTGCTTGCACCAGGCCCTGCAGGTTGGCCAGGGGCGTGCGCAGGTCGTGGGAGGCGGCGTACACGAACGTGTCGAGTTCCCCGTTGACTTGCACCAGGGTGGCGTTGGCGTCCTGCAGTTCCTCGTTGGCGACGCGCAGCTGCTCGTTGAGCGACGTCAGCTCTTCATTCAGGGCGGTCAAGTGCTCGTTGGCGGCGGCGCGTTGGCGGGCCGTTTCCGCCAACCCCTCCTCCAGGTGCTTGCGGGGCGAGATGTCTTCCAGGGTGGTGTAGCCCAGCGTGCCGCCCTCGTCGGGAAACAGCACCGACGTCACCCGGCACCAGAGCTCGGTCCCGTCGGGCCGGCACAGGCGGGTTTCCAGGGCGAACGCGGGCAGGGAGCGGTCCCACAGGGCCCGTTGCAGGGCCCGCCAGTCGGCGCGGTGGGCGGGGTGGGCAAAGTCCAGAATGGGGCGCCCGAGCAGCGCCTCGGGCCCGGGCAGGCCCAGCAGCGCCACCACGGCGGGGTTGGCGTCGCGAATCAGCAAGTCCGGGCCGATGATTTTGTGGCCCAGCGGCGAATGCTCGAACACCGTGCGGAACCGCACCTGTCTGAGGTGGTAGCGCGCCGCGTCCCGGGCCAGGGCACCGGCGGCGGCACTGGCGTCGCGCAGGGCCTGCAGTTCTTCCCGCAGCGCGCGGATAATGCTTTCCTGCGAGGACGGGTCGGAAGGGACGGACGGCATGCGAACAAACGGGAGACGACGCCTATACTACGGCGCCGGCCAAAAGTCGGCTGTGTTTCCAGTTGCCCAAATGCTCCTTTCAGTAAACGCCTTGCAACTGCTCGACATCAGGTGCTAGTGAGCCGTTGCAGGGCCGGAGAAGTTTAAGAAACCCGTCCACGATTCAAAGTTCACGAAGCGCGCCGAGGCGACGAGTTTCGTGGACTCCAAAACACAAGCAACGGCTTCCTCAAAAAAAAGTCTAACGGACGGCGACGGATGCTACGCCAGTGCCTCCGTGAGGGCTTCTTTCACGCGGCGCAGGTCTTGGTCCGTCATGGCCGTGCCGCTGGGCAGGCACAGGCCGCGGGCAAACAGGTCGGCGCAAACTGCGCCGCCGTACACGGGCGCCGTGGCAAACAGGGGCTGCAGGTGCAGGGGTTTCCACAGGGGCCGGCTCTCGATGTTGCGGGTTTCGAGGTGCAGGCGGACGGTTTCGGGCGTGGCGGTGGTTTGGCTAACGCCTTCCTTCGGTTCGGCGGGGTCGAGGAGGATGGTGGTGAGCCAGCGGTTCGAGCGGCTGCCAGCCGGCTCGGGGGCCAGGGCCACGGTCAGGCCCGGCAGGCCGGCCAGGTGTTCCTGGTACCAGGCAAATATTTCGCGCCGCCGCTTCACCCGGTCGTCTAGCAAGCCCATCTGGCCCCGGCCAATGCCAGCCAGGATGTTGCTCAGGCGGTAGTTGTAGCCCACCTCCGAATGCTGGTAATGGGGGGCGTCTTCTTTGGCCTGGGTGGCCAGGAAACGCGCCTTTTTAGCCAGAGCGGCATCGTTGGTGACCAAGGCACCGCCGCCACTGGTGGTCAGGATTTTGTTGCCATTGAAGGAAAACACGCCTACCGCGCCAAAGCTGCCCAGCGGCTGGCCGTTGAAACGCGCGCCCAACGCCTCGGCCGCGTCTTCGAGCACGGGAATGTCAAACTCCTGCGCCAGGGCCAGCAGCTCGGTCAGCTTGGCGGGCATGCCGTAGAGGTGGACCAGAATCAGGGCTTTGGGCTTTTTGCCCCTGGCCATGCGGTCCTCAATGGCTTCGCGCAGGCGCTTGGGGCACAGGTTCCAGGTATCGGGCTCGCTATCCACAAAAACCGGCGAGGCCCCCAGGTACAGCACCGGGTTGGCCGTGGCCACGAAGGTGAACGACGGGCACAGCACCTCGTCGCCCGGCCCCACGCCCAGCAGTATCAGGCCCAAATGAATGGCTGCGGTGCCCGAAGTAAGGGCTACGCAATGCGCCACGCCCGCGGCCTGGCAAATGTCGGCTTCGAACCCGGTGATGTTGGGGCCGGCCGGCGCCACCCAGTTGTCCTCAATGGCTTTGTGGACGTAGTTCAACTCGTGCCGGCCCAGGTGGGGCGGGGACAAAAACAGACGGTCGTAATCTTGGCTACGCATTCAAATAATTAAAAATGAATAATTAAGAATTAATAATTAGGACGACCAACCGCAGTTGTGCTGCCAAATCGGTCATTTATAATTATTAATTCTTAATTATCCTGGCGGGCACGCCCACAGCGGTGGCGTTGGCCGGTAAGTCGCGCACGGCCACGGCTCCGGCCCCCACAATGGTGTTTGCGCCGACGCGGACGCCTTGAATAATGGTGGCGTTGGTGCCCAGGTACACGCCGGTTTCCAGCTGGGCCGAGCCGCTCACGTTGGCGTGCGGCATCAGCGAGCAAAAGTCTGCCAGCACGGCGTCGTGCCCCACTGTGCAGCCCAGGTTGAGCAGCACAAACTGGCCCAACTTAATGTCGCAAGTGAGCAGGCAGCCCTGCTGGATGATGCAGCCCGCGCCCACGCTGATGCGCTGCTCCGGGGCCAGTGCCACGCGCGGATGCACCAGTGCCGGAAACGACAAGTGCGCCGAGGTAAGCCGTGCCACCACGGCGGCGCGCGCGGCGGGGTTGCCCACGGCCACGGCCACCGCCAGCGGTTCCGTGGTCGCGATGAGGTCGGCGCTGGTGCCCAGGTAAGGCAGGCCCGCTACGATGGATGTACTGGGCGGCTGGTCGTCGTAGAAGCCCAGCACATTCCACGTGGGCTGCACCTCGTTGAGCTGGTGCAGCAGCAGCAGCACTTCGCGCCCAAGGCCGCCCGCGCCAAAAATGACGAGCGGCGCCGGAGCCTCGCTCACGTCGTAATCAGAAAAGAAAAGCTGGGTCATGCAAGAACGTTGGGCGTGGGGGTGCCAGTGAAACGAGGGGCGGGTTCATTGGCGCCGGGGTGGCGGCCGTGGCCCAGCAAATGGGCCAGCGTGAGGAGGAGAATGCGGACGTCGAGGGCCCAGCCGCGGTGGGCGACGTACCAGTTGTCAAGCGCGAATTTTTCTTCCCAGGTGCGGGCGTTGCGGCCGTGCACCTGCGCCCAGCCCG
>NZ_DASVSI010000051.1:0-5644 GCF_036388155.1 Hymenobacter sp.
CCGAGCCACGGACGCGGACTAAAAGTCCGCGCTACTGCTTCGGCCCCGTAGCCGGTGCGCGCAACTGCTGGCCCAGAATCACGCGCCGGCCGGTAAGCGTGCGGAGCATGGGCACCAGAATTTGCTCGGCGTTGCGCTGCGTTTCGGCGAGGATGCCGGACTGCAACGCGGCGTTGCGCACCTGGGCTTCGGCGTACCTATAGCCCTCGTCCACTAGCTGGGCGTCTTGGAACAAGCCGTTTTCGGTGCTGAACACCCGGCTTTGGTTGTGGTTGATTTGGAAGGTGCACAACTCAGGCGCGGGCAGGGCCACGCGCACCACCGAGTCGCCTTCGAGCACCACGTCCCGCGCCGTGAGCTTGCGCAGGTCGATGCAGCCCACGGCCTCCCCTCCCACCACCAGGGCCACTTTCGACTCGGGCAGAAAACGGTAGGCGCGGCGCTTGTACTCCACCACGTCCTTGAAGTGGTAGCGCACCAGCTCGAGCCGGCCCAGGGCTTCCACCTGCGTGAGCACCGTGTTGTGGGTGACCGTTGCCTGTGGGCCGGTGTCGGCCAGCGGGTCGAGGCCGTTGAGCGTGGGAGCCACTTTGCGCCACAGAAACCACCCCAGCCCCAGTAAAAACAACAACGGCAACAGGCGGCGAAACAGGCGGGCTAGGTTCATACGCGGATAAATACGGAGGCCAAGCTACGGCGTTGGGCTCGGCCGTGGTCTAGCTTTGCGCCTGATGCGTGTGTTTTCGGTTCTTCGTTTGCTGGGCCAGCGCCTGTGGCCCCACCACCGGGCGCTGCTGGCGGGGCTGTGGGTGCTGGTGCAGCTGGCGTTTCTGTGGCGCTTTCGGGGCCCGCACTTCGCCAACGACAGCGCCCGCTACCTAGCCTACGCCGCCAACATCGCCGAGCGCGGCTACTTCGAGCCCGGCCACAACCTACGCTACGTGCTCTACCCGCTGTTTCAGAGCCTGTGGCTGTGGGTGGGCCTGGGCTGGTGGGGCATCGTAGCGGGGCAAATGGCCGTTTCGGCCCTGGCCACGCGGGCTGTGTACCGCGGCACGCGCCGGCTTGCGGAGGGCCAGCGCGGGGCAGCATTCCTGGCGACGTTTCTGTTTATTGCCTGGCCCGATATTCAGCAATTCAACGTTTTCCTGCTGACTGAGTCGTTGTTCATCAGCTTGGTGGCGTTGTCGTTCGGGGCGTTCACGCGGGTTCGCAATGGCGGGCAGGCCGATTGGGCAGTGTTGTTAATCGTACTCGTCCTTACAGTTTTGGCGCGGCCCAATGGCTTCATGGTGGGCCTCGCGGCGGCACTAGCGGGGCTCGATTCGTTGCGCCGTGCACCTGACCGCCGTCCGTGGCGGGCAACGCTGCTGCTGCTCGTGCTGCTGTCGCCGCTGCTGTGGTTGGCGCTCAACCATCAACTCGCTACCTACTACCTGATGGATACCTACCAGCGGGGCGAGCTGATTTTTCGCTACCAATTGTGGGCCGTGCACCAGGCCGAGCCGCTGCAGATGCCACCGCCCGGCACCGGGCCGGCGGCGCGGGTACTCTACTTCGCCGTGCACAACCCCGTCTACCTAGGCCGCCTGATGCTGGGCAAACTGTTCGTTTTTGTCAGTTATCTTAAGCCGCATTACTCGCTGGCGCACCGGGTCATTGGCGTACTGGTGCTGTGGCCGAGCTATTGGCTAGCGGGCCGCAACGCCTGGCGCCACGTGGTGTGGCGGCCAGCGCGCGTGTTTCTGGCGGCTATTTTCTTGTTGCAAACGGCCATCATCATGCTCACCGTGGACGACTGGGACGTGCGGTTTTTAGCGCCGGTGCTGGTGGCAGTGTTTGTGCTGGCTTCGCTGGAGATACAGCGGTATTGGCGAAGGATGTAGAGACGCATACTTGCGTCTTGTCGCTGAACGATGACGTGCGCACTCTCAACCTTTGCGGACGGCAAGACGCAAGTATGCGTCTCTACAACCCGCTCCCGTACCGCTCCTGCCAGCCGGCCCAGGCCTGCAGCCCGCCGGTATGAATGGCCACCACCGTGCTGCCGCGCCGGAAGAAACCTCGCCCAATTAGGTCCAGGGTGCCATACACCAGCTTGCTGGTATAGATGGGGTCCAGCAACACCCCATGCTGCTGCCGAAACCGCTCAATGAAGTCCAGCAACTCTACCGAGCGTTTGGCATAGCCGCCAAAATGGTAGTCGGTGTGCAGCGTGTAATTGCTGAATACCTGCCCCGTAGCCGCTTGCGTGAGAGCGTCAATTTCACTTCGAAGAAACCCGCCGTTTTTAAGGGCCGCGACGCCTACTACCTCCTGTTGGCCGCCCAGCCCGGTGAGCAAGCCGGCTAGCGTGCCCCCCGTTCCGGCCGCTACGGCCAGCGCATCGAAGGAAGTATGTTGCCGAATTTCCTCTACCAATTCGGCACAGCCAGGCAAGGCCAGGGCATTGGTCCCGCCTTCGGGCAGGAGGTAGAATGCGCCAAACCGTAAGGCTAGCTCCGCCAAAACCTCTGGCTCGGACCGACGCCGGTAGGTACTGCGGTCCAGGTAGTGCAGCGCCATGCCGTCGGCCGCAGCCTGAGTGAGCGTGGGGTTGAGCGGCGTGCCAGCCACAGGTTCATCCCCCCGAATCAAGCCAATGGTGTGGAAGCCGAATAGGCGGCCCGCCGTGGCCACGGCGGCAATGTGGTTGGAGTAGGCTCCGCCAAACGTTAGGAGCGCGTGTTGACCTTGCCGACGGGCTTCCTGCAGGTTGTAATTGAGCTTGCGGGCTTTGTTGCCGGGCAAGTCTGGGTTCACCAAATCATCGCGCCACAGCAGCAGGCGCACGCCCTGGGCCCGGGTGATGGGCTCGTCGATTTCCTGCAAAAGCTCGTTCACCAGCGCGGCCCTGACACTGCCTTACAACGAAAAGCGCGAGCCCGGCGCTAGGCCGCGACCGGAGCCACTACCGGCTCGTCGACGGTTTCCTTGCGGCGCAGCACGTACACAATGGCACCCAGCAGCACCAGCAGCAGGGCGATACTGGCGGCCATCGATACCCCGTTGCCAATGGCGTAGGACTTCGGCTCGAAGCGGAAGGTGATGCTGTGGTTGCCGGCCGGCACGGGCATGGCGCGCAGCACGTAGTCGGCCCGCACGTGGGGCACCGGCTTGCCGTCGAGGAAAGCCTGCCAGCCATCGGCGTAATAGATTTCCGAGAACACCACCATGCCGTCTCGGGGCGCGTTGTAGCTGTATTTCAGCTCGTCGGGGCTGTAGCCGGTGAGGGCAATGGTGGCGCCAGTGATGTCGTAGGTCGCATTCTTTTGCTCTGGAAACTTGCTCACGTCTATCACGGCTGCCGTGGCGGGGCTCAGCGTGCTGAGGGCAGCCATTTCCTCGTCGGGGCTGTTCACCGTTTTCACTTCGCTCACAAACCAGGCATTGCCCAGGGCGCCGGGGTTGCGCTGCACGGGCTGCTTGGGGTCGCCGGTAATGAGGTAGCGCGTGTTCAGCATGTTGAGCACCTGCTGGTTGTTGTTGGAAATCTGGCGTTCAATCAGGTCCTGGTAGCGGCGCAGCTTGGCGCCGTGGTAGCCCCCGATGCTCTTGTGGAAGTACGAGGTCTGGGCTTCGTTGAAGGGGTTGGCCAGGTTGAGCACGCGGTAGCTCAGGCCCTTATCCTGCAGAATTGCCTGGTCGGCTGGCGAGGGCTCGAAGGTCTGGGCAATGGTTTCCTGCTGGAATTTATTGTCGCCGAGGTAGCGCTTGTCTACGCCCCATAGGTCGATGAGCACCAGCGCCACCATGATGGCCGCGGCTGGCAGCATGTTCAGCTTGCCCTTGAGGTGGAAGTACAGCACGCCCAATGCCGCACCAATGAAGAGCAGCCCGCGCCACACATCGCCGCGCAGCAGGTCGGCGCGGTCAGCGCGCAGGGCCGTGAGCAGCTCGGGCGTGAAGCCCTGCTTGGTCAGCTCGCCGTCGATGGGCGCGGCAAAATCGAAACTGAAGCTGGCCAGGTAAGCCAGCAGGCACAAGCCCGTAGCCACAGCACCCGCGTAGAGCACCTTGGGCAGCAAAGTCGACACCTCTGCGGACACCTGCGGCGTCGTACCCGCTGCCTTCGCGGCTTTGGCCAGGGCCGGGTGCTGTTGCGCATCGGCCAGCACCACGGGCTGCGGCGCGACCACGCGGGGCCGCAGCACCCGGCTCAGGGCCAGCGCGCCCAGGATGGGCATGGCCAGCTGCGCAATCACCAGCGCCATGCTCACCGCCCGGAACTTGTTGTAGCCCGGCAGCAGGTCGAAAATCAGGTAGTTAAACGTCTCGAAGTTCTTGCCCCAAGCCAGTAGAATCGATAGAATGGTGCCGGCCAGCAGCCAGTAGCGGGTGCGCTTGTCAACCACAAAAAGGCCTAGGATGAACAGGAACACCACCACGGCGCCCATGTATACCGGGCCAGCCGTGTAGCTCTGCTGGCCCCAGTAAGTGGGCATGCCGCTCAGATATTCCTGGGGCAAGCCGGCTTTGGCCAGGTTAGAATCGGTGCCCAGCGGCATGGAGCTGGCGCCGCCGTAGAAGTTGGGAATGAGCAGGGTAATGGTTTCGCCCACGCCGTAGCTGTACTGGAAGGCATAGTCGCGGTCAACGCCGGTGCTCTCGTCGTCGGGGTTGGCAGCGGGTGTCTGACCGGGGGCGGTGGGCGCGGGCGTCTTCAGCTCGGTGCGGCCGCGGTTGCTGTACTTGCTGTATTCCAAGGTGGTATAGAGACGACCGAAGCTCACACCCACCGCCAGCGCGGCGCCCAACCCCAGCAGCGCCGTGCGCTTGAGAAACTCAGGCAGGCGCCCGGCGCGGGCTGCCGCCACCAACTCGATGATGCCGAAAATGGCGACCAACAGCAGCAGGTAATAGGTAATCTGCAGGTGGTTGGCGCGTACGTTTAGCGTGAGGCCAACGGCGAATAGGGCCGCGCCCAGCCACTTGTCGCGGCGGTAGGCCATCAGCACGCCGCCTAGCACCAGCGGCGCGTACGCCAAAGCAATGCTTTTGGTGTTGTGGCCGGCCGCCAAAATGGCGAGGTTGTAGCTTGAAAAACCCAGGGCCACAGCGCCCGCTACGGCCACCAGCGGCCGCAAGCCCAACGCCACCAGCAGGATGTAGCCGCACAGCAAAGCCAGGAACAAATTGGCCACCACGGCGGGCAAGCCCAGCGTCATAATCGTTTGCAGATACCCCGACCAGTCGCCCGGAAAGTGCAGGCTAATGAGGTAGGTGGGCATGCCCGAGAACATGGAGTTCGTCCACAGGGCCTCCCGGCCCATCACCTTGGCATACTCCTGGGCCTCATGAGCACCGCCCTGAAACTGAGTAATGTCGTGCTGGGCCAGGGTCTTGCCCTCGAACATGATGGGCGAGAAATACAGGCACGCCAACACCACGAAAAACAGCACCGCCAGCAAGTGGGGCAAAGCCCGGCGCCACCACGGCGCGGACGAAACAGAAGCAGCAGAAGCAACAGCAGCCATCAGGGCAATTTTGAGGAAACACAAAAACGTGCCCGAAGGTACAGTAGAACCAGCTCGCGCAAGGTTTCGCGGAGTGAAAAGAGGTTTCGCAAAGTTGAATTGAACGTCAACTTTGCGAAACCTCTTTT